>NZ_LUKH01000011.1:0-214385 GCF_001593695.1 Leisingera sp. F5
GGTGGGTTTGCGTCCGTTCGGGGCGCGGGCTGTCAGGATGAACCGTTCAAAAAACGCCCATTCCTCGTCCGACATCAAGTCTCGTGCCAAGCTGGTCTCCATCGCAGATACCAGATTGAATCATGCCTGCAGCCCCATGTGAATCCCTTTTGTCAACACGACCTAGGCTCTCGAATGACAAGCGGCAGCCCGCTTTGGCGGTTGACGAAAGCTATATATGCTAGAAACTTCTGAGCCACGCCACCAAAAATGGAGATATTCCAAGGTTCATCTTCAAGCGAGCTCACCAACGAATATCAGCATCGCTTGTACCATGGTCCGAATGGCGCCTCCTAAAACTAAACACAACAACGCACATGTCACTTGCGGGCAAATAGCGTAACACAACAACGAGGATTCCACCTAAGTCACTGCAAATAAAATGATTTTTTTGATGAAATGGTGCCCCCACACGGACTCGAACCGCGGACCTACTGATTACAAATCAGTTGCTCTACCAGCTGAGCTATAGGGGCACTCACAATCACAGGCTTCCGGATCCGGGGTCGGCGCGCGGCCAGGGAACCTGAGTGTCCGGTGGAAAATGTCTTTCCCGCCGGGCCTGCCGGGCGACTGGTACTAAAGTACAGAATGACCGTCAAGCCGGTTTGAAAAATCAAATTGCGAAACTGCGGAAACCCCTCGCCGGGATGCGCAGAACCATCCTCAGCAGGCCTCCTCGGGAAAGGTTGGAAACAGGGATTTTCCGCTTCGCCAGATGCGACAGCCCCCTCAACGCCCTCCCGGCGCAAAGCCAGCGCAAACCGCAGGTTTGACCTCCTGGCCGCTCCGCATTACTTCTGAAGGCAAGAAACCCGGAAAAACAGGTCGGATAATGCAGGTCATCATTCACTGCGGGGCACATGCCACTGAAGAAGATCTGCTGCTGAAGGCGCTGCTGAAAAATGCCGGCGCTTTGTCGGAACAGGGCACCGCAGTGCCAGGACCCGGCCGCTACCGGTCCTTGCTGAAAGACTGCCTGGCGGCGATGAAGAACGGCAGCGCCGCCAAGGACGCGCCGGAGGTTCTGTGGGACGCAATTCTGGATGACCGTCAGGCGGATCGGGTGATTCTCTCCAATCCGCATTTTTTCGGCTCGCCGCGGCATGCGCTGCAGGGCGGACGCCTGTATCCGGAGGCGGGTGAACGGCTGCAGGCGCTGCAGGCGCTGTTTCCCTATGATCAGCCGGAAATCTTCATGGCGCTGCGCAATCCGGCCACGTTCCTGCCTGCGATGCTTGCAAAATCCAGCCGGGCCATTGTGCGGAACGTTCTGAAGGACTGCGACCCGGTGCAGCTGCGCTGGTCCGGGCTGCTGGCGCAGATGCGGGATATGGTGCCAGGCATGCCGGTCACCGTCTGGTGCTACGAAGACTTGCCGCTGATCTGGAGCCAGGTGCTGCGGGATCTGGGCGGAATGGAGGTCAACGCCCGCCTCACAGGCGGGATGGACCTGCTGGCCACCTTAATGCAGCCTGCGGGCATGGAGCGGTTGCGCGCCTATCTTGCAGAAAACCCGGATCTTACGGAAATCCAGAGACGCCGTGTCTATGCCGCCTTTCTGGACAAGTTCGCGCTGGAGGACGCGCTGGAGGAGGAGCTGGACCTTCCCGGCTGGACCAGCGCGCTGGTGGAGGAGATGAGCGAGCGCTACGAGGAAGACCTCTATGCTGTCCAGCGGATGCCCGGCGTCACCCTGATTGCGCCTTGATTGCAGGCCGGTCCCGCGCCGCGGCTGAGCAGCACCCGCGACGCGGGGCCGGCTTGCAAAGCGACGCGAAAACCCCGCTTATCGCAGCGGCTGGCCGTTGCGTCCGAAGGTCAGATGTTCAGTGCTCAGGTCATCATAGGTAACCTCAACCGCGATTTGCTGGATAGAGCCAAGCGGATAGTTGCGGTAAGGCATCCCGTCTTCGTCCTTGATCATGTTCGGAAAGCCTTCCTCCAGGTGGCAGTCCGGCAGCGGCCAGATTTCCGGCGGGTTGCCGTTCACCCCCAGCTTGACCTGCGCCAGCCCGCAGCGCCAGGACCACAGGTGGGTGACATAAAGCAGATCCTGGCCGTCGAATTCGCGCACATGGATCCAGTTGGCCTGGGTCGCTGCCAGGATCGGCTTCACTTCGAGCGCGGTGGTAAAGCGGCCGGTGGCCTGTTGCGGCTCGGCGGCCAATCCCGGTTGCGCGGATGCAGGTTGCGCCACCGCAGTTTGTGCCGGAACGGCGGCGGCTGCGCTGTCCTGCGCACCGGCTTGCACACCAGGCTGCGCTGATGCCGCAAGAATGGCCAGGATCACGTCAATCATCATTGTCTCTCCCCGGTCTGCGCCCTGAACGGCACACAACCGCTTGTAATCGCCCGCAGGCCGGTTGCACGGCGCCTTGCAGGCTTGTAGCTAAACTATCAGGCAGTCCTATCCGCCCGGAAGAGACGGAAAACGGGGAAAACCATGGCAAATGCCCCCTTCAATGTGATGATCGCCGGCCAAGCCGGCCGGCTGCAGTATGAGGCGCTGCTGTTCGCGGCCTCGCTGCGCCATTGTTCGCCCGGGTTTTCCGGACGGTTGTTTGTGGCGGTGCCGCAACCAGGGCCGCTGTGGGAGAAGGACCCCGCCATCAGCAACCAGGACGTTCTGCAAGCGCTGGCGGATTTGGGCGCCGAGATCCTGCCGTTCGAGAACAAGGTGTTTGGCGCGGCCTACCCTTACGGCAACAAGATCGAAGCATTGCAGGCGATGCCAAAGGGCGAGCCGTTTGTGTTCTTTGACACCGACACGCTGATCACCGGCGAACTGGCGGATGTGCCGTTTGATTTCAGCCGCCCTTCGGCGTCGCTGCGGGTCGAGGGCACCTGGCCCAAGCCGACGCTGTACGGGCCCGGCTACAGCGGCATCTGGCAATCGCTCTACAGCCGCTTCGGCCTCGACTTTTTGTCCAGTCTCGACCTTAGCCAGCCCGATGAATACTGGAAACGCTACCTCTATTTCAACGCTGGCTTCTTTTACGGCGCCTGCCCGCGCGCCTTTGGCAAACGATTCCTGGTCTATGCGCAATCTGTCCGCAACGACCCGCCGCTTGAGCTGACCGGCCAGACGCTGGAGCCCTGGCTGGACCAGATCGTGCTGCCGCTGGTGATCCACTCCTTTGGCGGCGGCCGTGATGCGCTGCCCGGCGGTTATCTGGACGGGCAGACCAGCTGCCATTACCGGCTGTTTCCGCTGCTTTATGCGCGCGAAGGCGACCGGGTGGTGGAGCTGTTGCATCAGATTGCAGCGCCGAACCGGATCAAGAAGGTGCTGAAGGGGTACGAGCCGATCAAGCGGATGGTTTATCAGGGGCGCGGGGAAAAGGTACGGGCGCTGTTTGACCGAGCAAACCTGCCGCGCCGCGAACAGGCGATCCGCAACCGGATAAAATCCGAAGGCTTCTGGATGCGCTGACCCCTGCCTTTAGGTTCTGGAAACGCTGGGCTCCCGCCCGCTCACGGGCCTCCTGCGGAGGCTTTTCGCAGTTGGGTCCGGCGCCGCGCTGCGCGCGGCGCACGCCATGCGCAGCATGGCGCCATGCCCAACGGGAGCAGGCACCGCAAGGTGGCTGGCGACGGACGGGAGCCTTTTGCTGCGGCATTCCCGCAATTGCCTTCCCAGCGCAGCCATGCTGATGTGTGCCCGGAATAACAGAGCTTTCAGGGAGACCCATTCATGACCGACGCTCCGACATACGGTTTTGACACCTTGCAGATCCATGCCGGCGCCAAGCCGGACCCGGCCACCGGCGCGCGGCAGACGCCGATCTACCAGAGCACCGCCTATGTGTTCCGCGATGCCGAACACGCCGCCGCGCTGTTCAATCTGCAGGAAGTCGGTTTCATCTATTCGCGCCTGACCAACCCCACTGTCGCGGTGCTGCAGGAACGTCTGGCAACGCTAGAAGGCGGCGTCGGTGCGGTCTGCTGTTCGTCGGGCCACGCGGCGCAGATCATGGCGCTGTTCCCGCTGATGGCACCGGGCTGCAACGTGGTCGCCTCCACCCGGCTTTATGGCGGCACCATCACCCAGTTCAGCCAGACCATCAAGCGTTTCGGCTGGTCCGCCAAATTTGTCGACACCGACGATCTGGACGCCGTGAACGCGGCGATCGACGAAAACACCCGTGCGGTATTCTGCGAATCCATCGCCAACCCCGGCGGCTATGTGACCGACATCCGCGCCCTGGCGGATATCACCGATGGCGCAGGAATCCCGCTGATTGTCGACAACACCTCTGCCACGCCTTACCTGTGCAAGCCGATTGACCAGGGTGCGACGCTGGTTGTGCATTCCACCACCAAATACCTCACTGGCAACGGCACCGTGACCGGCGGCTGTGTGGTCGACAGCGGCAATTTCGACTGGTCCGCCAACGATAAATTCCCGTCGCTGTCAGCACCGGAAGACGCGTATCACGGCCTCAAATTCCACGAGACTTTCGGCCCGCTTGCCTTCACCTTCCACAGCATTGCCATCGGCCTGCGCGATCTGGGCATGACGATGAACCCGCAAGGGGCGCATTACACGCTGATGGGGGTTGAGACCCTTTCCCTGCGGATGCAGAAACACTGCGAGAACGCCGAGAAAATCGCCGCCTGGCTCGAGAACGACAGCCGCGTTGACTATGTGACCTATGCGGGCCTGCCGTCCTCGCCCTATTATGAGCGCGCCCAGGCTTGCTATCCCAAGGGCACTGGTGGTTTGTTCACCTTTGCCGTCAAAGGCGGTTACGAGGCCTGCATCAAACTGGTGGATTCGCTGGAGATCTTCAGCCATGTGGCCAACCTCGGCGACACCCGTTCGCTGATCATCCACTCGGCCTCCACCACCCACCGGCAGCTGTCGCCGGAGCAGCAGGAAGCGGCGGGCGCTGGTCCGAATGTCGTGCGTGTTTCCATCGGGATCGAGGATGCAGACGACCTGATCCGCGATCTGGATCAGGCACTGGCCAAAGCCTCCGGCTGAGACGTCAGCAGCCAGCAAACAGAAAGGCCGGGCACCCTGCCCGGCCTTTCCTGTGTCCGCGGCTTACTCGCCGCCGGGCACGGCCATGTCGAAGACAACCGAGACGTTATGGCTGAAAGTCAGCTCCCCGGCCTCAATCGGCATCGCGTCGCTGCGGGCCATTTCCATTGCCATCATCGGACGCCCGCCACCGCCGCCGTGTTCATTGATCGAGCGCACCGGCCCCAGTTCCATGCCGGCAGCTTCGGCCAGTTGCTGCGCCTTCCGGATGGCATCCTTGACGGCCTCCCCGCGGATTTGATCGGTGACCGCCGCGGGGTCCTCCACACCAAAGCTCAGCCCCTGAAACTGATTGGCACCTGCCGTCAGCACCGCGTCCAGCACCGGACCCAGCCGGTCCAGATCACGCACCCGCACCATCAGCGTGTTCGACGCCTGAAAGCCGGTGATCTCACGCCGTCCGCCGCTGTCATAAGACCGGTCCTGCGACCAAACCGGGTGCATGGATATCTGACGGGTCTGCATGTCCTCGGCGGCAATGCCGCCATCCTTGAGGCGTCCGATCACTGCGCCCATCGCCTCGGATACGGCCGCCATTGCCATCGCCGCTTCTTCGGCTTCTTCGGTGACCCCAAGCGTGATTGTCGCCAGTTCCGGCGCCACCTGCAGTGTGCTTTCGCCGTTCACGGTGATTTGGCGCAGCGCAGCGGCCTCGCTTGCCGCCAGGGCGCCGGCGCTCATCGACAGCATCAGCGCGGCTGCCAGAATTTTCTTTGCCTTCATACTGAAAAGCTCCTTTTGCAATGCCTTCTAGATGGGGATGGCAAACTGCCGCCTGCAAGTCCTGGCAGACGTCTTTTCCTTTAACTCGGCAGGTTCCTGCTTTAAGGTCCGCGGCAAAACACCGGGCGCGTCAGGCGGCCCCGGGCAGTATGGATTTTGATGGTTTGACCCAAGGCATGAAACCGGCGTTTGCGCTTTCGCTTTCCTCAGATGGCATCGAACTGATCTACCGCGCGGACGATGGCTGGCGCAGTGTGGCCAGCACCCCGTTTGACACCGATGATCTGCCTGCCGCATTGGCCGCAATGCACGCCGATGCGCTGCAGCTGGCGCCCGGCGGCATCTTCTGCAAGCTGATCCTGCCCAATGACCAGATCCGCTATTTGACCGCCGAGACCGGTGATCTGCCCGTTGAGGCGCGGATTGAAGCGGCCCGGCAGGCGCTGGAAGGCGCCACGCCTTATCCTGTGGATGAGCTGGCCTTTGACATCTCCATCGACGGCAGCCGGACCCATGTTGCGGCGGTGGCGCTGGAAACCCTGGACGAAGCCGAGACCTTTGCGGTCGAGCACGGGTTCGGCCCGGTCAGCTTTGTCGCGGCGCCGGAAGACAGCGGTTTTCAGGGTGAACCGTTCTTTGGCACCACACGGGCAATCCGCGGCACCGAGGTTGAGCCGGACGATACGGTTGTCAAGGTGATCGGACCTGCAGATCTGCCGGCCCTCTTGACCGAAGACAGCGCAATACCGGCAGCGATTGCCGCTATCACGGACCCCTTGGCAGAGCCAGCAGAACCGGCGGCTCTTGTTGAAGCGGAAAAGATGGCTGCAGCCGCCAAACAACCACCTGAACGGGACGGCGCGCCGCTGGCGGCCCCCAAGGACACTCCGGTGCCCCCGCCTGCCAAGGCAGCCGGGGCCGAGGAACCTGCAAGCCTGCCACCGCTTGTTTCGCCGCCTTCTGACGCTTCTGTCGCGCCGTTATCAGATGTTTCAGGCCTTCTCAGCCAAGAGGACAAGGCAGCCCCTGTTAAAAGTGCATCCGCGCCGTCCGCACAAGCCTCCGCTGCGCTGGCCGCCGGGCGCCAAGTGCCAAAAGCTCCGGCTGCCGTGAAGCCGGTCGGCGCAGCAATTCCGGTCCAGAAACCTGACACCGCGGACACTCCGGCGGCCCATTTGCCAATACCGCCAGCTCCGTTGCCAACTGGTGCGGCTTCTCCTCTGCCAATTCCGCCGGCACCGGCAGCATTGCGGGACAACGCCCCGGCAGCCGCCGCGCCCGCGGCGTCACAGTCCCCGCCCCCCGAAAAGGCCGCCAAGGGCAAGCCGCGCTACCTTGGGGTGATCCTGACAGCCGTTCTGCTGCTGTTCATGGCAACAGTTGCGGTCTGGGCTGTGTTTGGCGAAGGCAGATTTTTTGCCGCAGCCCCGGATGAGGATCCCGGCCTGGCACCCGCCCCTGCGGTCAGCTCCGAAGACGGGCAGCCGGATGAAGGCGCCCCCCAGCCGGCGGCGCCCGCCGCGGCAGGCAGCCCCGGTTCAGAAACCGCCCCGGCCGCCATCGCACCGCAGGTAAGCGTATTGGCAGACCAGCCCGATCCAGGGCTGCAGGAGGCCGGCGCAGCGCCAGCAGAGAGCGAAGCGCAGGAAAACACCGCACTGGCTGAGGCCGGCGGCACAGGCGCGCTCCCTTCGGTCGAGGATGAAGCCGCCGCCGATGGTGTGAAACTGCCCGAAGAGGGCACGGACACCGCCTTTTTGGACCCTTCCGCCCTGCAGCCCGGCGGTGCAGCGGAACCCAAACCGGCCCCGGCGCCTGCTGAGGCTCTGACTGCAGAGCCGCTGGATGACTTGGCGCAGGCCGCGCGCTATGCCGCAACCGGGGTCTGGCCGGTTGCCCCCAGCCTGGGAGGCATCCCCGCCGCGCCCCGCCTGGACGAGCTTTATACAGCATCCGTTGACCGCACTGAAATTGCCGCCGACGCGGTGGCGCTGCCACAGCCGGACACCTTTGCCGGGGATGATGAATCCGGCGCCGTTGCCTCCCCCGCCGCGGCAGGGTCTGCGTTTGATCTGGACGCGCGCGGGCTGGTCAAGGCCACCCCCGAAGGCACGATTAACCCCGATGGCATCACCGTCTACCTTGGCCGCCCGAAAAAGGTGCCGCCGCCCGCTCCGGATCGCAGCGACCCCGCCGCCGAAGCGCTGGCTGAGGAAGTGGCCCGCAATCAGGTGCTGTCGCGCAAACGCCCCAAGGCACGGCCTGCGGATCTGGAAGAACAGGTGGAACGGGCGCAACTTGGCGGTCTCAGCCGGACAGAACTGGCCAGCAGGCGCCCGCGCCAGCGCCCTGCCAGCCTGAAGCCCGCCGGGGAAGAGCAGCTGCCGGTCACCGCCCAAGCCATCGCTGCCTCGGTGGTTCCGCGCGCCCGGCCCGCCAATTTCGCCAATTTGGTTGACCGCGCCCGGCGCAATCCGCAGAACCAAGTGCAGACCGCCGCTGCCGTGCCTGCCGCTGCAGCCGCGGCGGCACCGCGCATCCCGACAGCCGCATCGGTTGCCCGCCGCGCCACCGTCAGCAACGCCATCAACCTGCGCAAGCTGAATCTGATCGGAGTTTACGGCACCGCCTCGGACCGCCGCGCATTGGTCCGTCTGCCCTCGGGCCGCTACAAGAAGGTGCAGGTCGGCGACCGTATCGACGGCGGCAGGGTAATTGCCATTGGTGAAAGCAAATTGCAGTACCAGAAAGGCGGCCGCAACCGTACCTTGGAAATGCCCAAGGGATAGGATCAGTCCCTTCCCTTCCCGCGCTCAATTCATAAAACTGCAGCTCCGGCGAATGGGCCTGTTGCAGGCCGTCTTGCCCCCGCACGCAAAAAGGCCGGACCTGCATGGCAGGCCCGGCCTTTTCCGTTTCTCAGGTCCTGTTACTCTGCGGCCTGGATCTCGCCGCTTTCGATCTGCTCGCGCTCGATCGATTCAAACAGCGCCTTGAAGTTGCCCTCGCCAAAGCCGTCATCGCCCTTGCGCTGGATGAATTCAAAGAAGATCGGCCCGATCACGGTTTTTGAGAAGATCTGCAGCAGAATCCGGGTCTCGCCGCCGTCCACAACCCCTTCTCCGTCGATCAGGATGCCGTGTTTCTTCATCCGGTCCAGCGGTTCATCATGTCCGTGAACCCGCTCTTTGGACATTTCATAGTAGGCGTCATTCGGGCCAGGCATGAACTTCAGGCCCTTTTCCGCAATTGCATCGGTGCTGGCGTAGATGTCATCCGAGCCGACCGCGATATGCTGGATGCCTTCGCCGTTGTATTTTTTCAGATAAGAAACGATCTGACCTGTTTCACCCCGGTCTTCGTTGATCGGGATCCGGATCCGGCCGCAGGGCGAAGTCAGCGCGCGGCTGAGAAGGCCAGTGAACTTGCCTTGGATGTCAAAGAAACGGATCTCCTTGAAGTTGAACAGCTCCTCGTAGAACTTGAACCACTTGTCCATATTGCCCTTGTAGACGTTGTGGGTCAGGTGATCGAGGTAGAAGAACCCATCGCCGCGCGGCTTGGACTGTTTCAGCCAGGTGAATTCCGCGTTGTAGGGCGAGGTGTCGTGATACTGATCGATGAAGTAAATCAGCGAGCCGCCAATCCCCTTGATTGCAGGCACATCCATCACTTTGCCCGGCCCCTCATAAGCCTCGGCGCCTTTGGACACCGCGTGTTCGAAGGCCTTTTTAGCATCCGCAACCCGCCAGCCCATCGCCGGGGCGCAGGGGCCGTGCTGTTCCACGAATTTCGCAGCAAAGCTTTCGGGGTCGGCGTTCAGGATATAGGTAACGTCGCCCTGCTGCCACAGTTCCACCAGCGGCTGGTCTTTGCGATGGCCGGTCAGCTCATACCCCATGCGGGTGAACAGCGCCCGCAGCTCGTCCGGGTCCGGGCTGGCAAATTCAACAAATTCAAAACCATCGGTGCCAGCCGGGTTTTCCGGGGTGATTTCGGATTTCGGGGCGTTATGCGGGAAAGGACCCATTGCGTGTCTCCTTCGGATCATGCGGAAAGCCAGGTGAATTCTTGCATCAAGAATACCGCATATCCGGCGCAGGTTTTCCGCGTTGTTTCGCATCAGAAACTTGAAATGCGCGCGCTATGTGCGTCATGGTGATCAAAAATGGAAAAAACACGCATGCTGGACCCAACCGACACCAAACTGCTTGCAGCCCTTCAGAAAAATGCGCATCTCACCGCGCAGGAACTGGGCGAGATGCTCAACCTTTCCCCCAGTCAGGCCGGCCGGCGGCGCCAGCGGCTGGAGGCAGAGGGCTACATCCAAGGCTATTCGGCCCGGCTCGACCCCGCCAGGCTGGGTCTGTCGGTGCAGGGGTTCGTGCAGGTGCATCTGGGCAGCCACGGCCCCGAACAATCCAAAGGGTTCGCCCGTCTGGTGGCCAGCCAGCCGGAGATCACCTCCGCCTGGACGATGACCGGAGAGGCCGATTACCTGCTGCGCGTCTATTGCGCCGACCTGGAAGCGCTGAATACCCTCATCCACGGCATCCTGCTGCCCCACCCCGCCGTTTCCAGAGTCCAGAGCCAGATCGTCATGGCACAATTAAAACGCGATGCACCGCTGCCGACTTAACCATCCGGGAAGGAATTGGCGGTAAAGATGCACTAACGATTTCTGTAACCGAAAGTGGAACGTGCCGTGTCTATTGTTGACCGCCGAATTGAAACGCGTCCGACCAGCGGCGAGGCGCCGTTTGGCCTCAATGAGGTGTTCTTTTCCAGAACCAACGACCGCGGCATAATCCAAGCCGGCAACTATGTGTTCCGCCGGGTCGGCGCCTACCCCTGGGAAGAACTGATCGGTGCCCCGCATAAGGTGATCCGCCACCAGGACATGCCCAAGGGGGTGTTTTCGCTGTTCTGGGACACCATCCAGCGCGGCGAATTCATGGGCGCCTACGTCAAGAACAAGTCCAAGGACGGGCTGTACTATTGGGTATTTGCCGTGGTGGTGCCCTGCCAGGACGGTTACCTTTCCGCCCGCATCAAGCCGAGCAGCGCATTGTTTACCGAGGTGCGCAATCTTTATGCGAAGATGCTCAAGCGGGAGACCGAAGAGGGCGTCACCCCTGAGGACAGCGCGCTGTATCTGCTCGATTGGCTGAACAGCCAGGGCTATGAGAACTACCACGAGTTTGCCGCCCACGCGCTGAGCCAGGAGCTGATCTCCCGCGATAAGGGCCTGAACCAGCCTCCCCACGCCCGGATCCAAGAGCTGACGGGCATGCTGCGCCACGCTGAAACCCTGGTGGAAGAGACCGAAGGGCTGATCACCGATTTCGACGCGATGCACACGATCCCGCATAACCTGCGGGTGCTGGCGTCGCGGATTGAACCTTCGGGCGGCCCGGTCACAGTGCTGTCGCAGAACTACGGCTCCATGTCACGCGAGATGTCGGATTGGTTCGGCGCTCATGTGATGGGCGAGAACAGCAATTTCGCCAAAATCAAGGCTTCGGTGAACAGCAGCCTGTTTGTCGAAGGCATGGCGCGCATCTTGATCGAATGCGACAACCAGCTGCAAAAGGAACGCCGCGATCTGGGCGAGGCCGACATGGAAACCGAACGCGGCATCCTGGCCGATCTGGTCAAGGACCAGGTCAAACGGTCGCAAAACGGTATGAAAGAAGTCGACGAAGAAGCCGCGCGCATCACCAGCGCCTGCCAAATCATGCACCGGCACTTCCTTGGTCTCAGTTCCACGCGGGTGCTGCTTAAGATCGAAAGCGCACGACTGACCGATTCCGGCGAAACACTGGCTGATATCATCGATCAGCTGGGCGGTTTCCAGGAACGGATTTCGCGGCGGCTTGACCGGATCGGAAAGCTGAGCGAAGAGATCCGCCTGCTCGAACAATAGCCGGCCCGAAAAGCAACAAGCCCGAACAAAAAACCGTCAATGACTGCTGCCGGCAGGCACCGTATTGCCGTAACAGGCCGCCGCGGCCGGCAAAGCCATTGCCAAGGCCCCGGCAGGCTTGCGATACCTAAGAGATGGAAGAGTTTTTTTACCAAGCAACCATTTATCTGGGCGCCGCAGTCATTGCGGTGCCTCTGGCTGCGCGCCTTGGGCTTGGCTCGGTTCTAGGATACCTGGCGGCGGGCATTGCCATCGGCCCGATCTTTGGCCTGACCGGCACCGAAACCGAGGATTTACGCCACTTCGCCGAGTTCGGCGTGGTGATGATGCTGTTTCTGATCGGGCTGGAGCTGGAACCGCGCGCGCTTTGGGCGATGCGGGATAAGCTGATCGGCTTGGGCGGCATGCAGGTTACGGCCTCGACGGTTGTTCTGATGGGTGCTGCCATGGCCGCGGGTGAACCCTGGCATGTCAGCCTGGCGGTCGGGCTTGCGCTGTCGCTGTCTTCCACCGCGATTGTCCTGCAGACACTGTCGGAAAAGGGGCTGATGCGCACCGGCGGCGGCCGTTCTGCCTTTTCTGTGCTGCTGACCCAGGATATCGCGGTGATCCCGATCCTCGCCTTCCTGCCGCTGCTGGGCAGCTATGCGATCCCCCAGTTTGCCTCCGATGGCTCCATCAGCCGTGACAGCGCAGGCGGCCATGGCGGCGGCCACGGGTCACTGTCGCTGGTGGACGGGCTGCCCGGCTGGGCGGTGGCGCTGGTCACCCTGGCCGCCATCGCCTTCATCATCCTGGCGGGCATTTACCTGACGCGGCCGCTGTTCCGGTTTATCCACGCCTCCAACCTGCGGGAGATGTACACCGCGCTGGCGCTGATGATTGTCGTCGGCATTTCCTTCCTGATGACGCTGGTCGGCCTGTCCCCCGCGCTTGGCGCCTTTCTGGCCGGGGTGGTGCTGGCCAACTCCGAATTCCGGCACGAGATGGAAAGCGACCTTAACCCCTTCAAGGGGCTATTGTTGGGGCTGTTTTTCATCACCGTCGGCGCGGGTATCAACTACCGCCAGTTTCTGGCCGATCCGGGCGATCTGATCGGTTTGGCCCTGCTGGTGATCTTTGCCAAGGGCGTGGTGCTGTTTGCCGTCGGCCGCGCCTTTGGCCTGCGCCGCCGCCGCTTGTGGCTGTTCACCCTCAGCCTGGCTCAGGCCGGGGAGTTCGGCTTTGTCCTGCTGGCTTTCTCCACCCAGCTCAACGTGATTCCAGCCGCGCTTTCAGAAAAGCTGTTGCTGGTGATTGCTTTGTCGATGCTGATCACCCCGCTGCTGTTCATCGCCTATGATCTGTTGTCCAAGCGGATGGGCGAACCCTTGCAGGAACACGTGCCGGATGAGATCGATGAGGAAGGTCCGGTTATCATCGCGGGCATTGGCCGTTTCGGCCAGATCGTCAACCGGCTGGTGCAGGCTAGCGGTTTTAAGACTGTGGTGCTGGACCATGATATGGAAGCGGTGCAGTTGATGCGCCGTTTCGGAGTTAAAAGCTTCCTTGGCGATCCCACCCGGCCGGAACTGCTGAAAGCTGCCGGCATCGCCAAGGCCAAGGTCTTTGTGGTGGCGCTGGACGACCCGGAAGGCGTGGTCAAGATGGTCACCTATGTGCGCCGGGCCTATCCGGATCTGCACATCATCGCCCGTGCCAAGGACCGCAACCATGTCTATGAGCTGTACAAGGCCGGCGCCGATGACATTGTGCGCGAGATGTTCGACAGCTCAGTGCGTGCAGGCCGCTATGTGCTGGAGAACGTCGGCCTCAGCGAATATGAGGCGGCACAGGCGGCGCAGACCTTTTATGCGCATGACCGTGCCAACCTCCGTGACCTTGCCCAGCACTGGATCCCCGGCGTGCCTGCCAGCCAGAACCCGGCCTATATAGACCGCGCGCGGGAGCTGGAGAAAGCCATCGAAAGCGCGATTTTCGAGATGGCCGAACGCAAGCGCAAGAAATCCGCAAAAGCCGCAGAATGACAAAAGCCCCGGCGCAAGCCGGCGCTTTGTTCCTGATCCTTCTTCCTGCCGGCCGCCGGTTCAGCCGTCAGAGACGCCCGCTTCAGCAAAGGTCGCCATGCCGCTGTGGCAGGCGACGGCGCCCTTCAGCACTTGGATCGCCAGCGCCGCACCGGAAGCCTCGCCCAGACGCAGGCCCAGCGACAACAGCGGCTGTTTGCCCAGCTTCGCCAGCAGCGCCGGATGCGCCCCTTCGGCGCTTTGATGGCCTGCCACGGCATGGTCCAGCGCGCCATCTGCAGTTTGCAGCAGGCAGGCCGCCGCAGCGCAGCAGATAAAGCCGTCCAGAATCACCGGGATATGCAGCACACGGGCCGCAGCAATGGCGCCCGCCATGGCAGCAATTTCGCGTCCGCCCAGGCAGGCCAGCGCATCCAGCCCGTCATTGATCCTGCCCCGATGAAGCGCAACGCCTTCGGCCACCACGCGGGTTTTAGTCGCCAGCCCGGCCTCATCCACACCGGTGCCGCGCCCGGTCCAATCCGCCGCCTCGCCGCCGAACAGCACACAGGCCAGGGCAGCGGCGGGGGTGGTATTGCCGATGCCCATTTCGCCGACCACCAGCAGATCAGCGCTTGGGTCCACTGCATCCCAGCCGGTTTTCAGCGCAGCCAGCAGGTCATTCTGGTTCATCGCCGGTCCTTGGGTGAAATCGCCCGTCGGTCGCTCCAGCTCCAGCGCATGCACATCCATGCGGGCGCCTGCCAGCCTGGCCAGCTGGTTGATGGCCGCGCCACCGTGTTCGAAGTTGATCACCATCTGCGCGGTGACTTCCGGCGGAAAGGCCGAGACACCCTGCGCCGTCACGCCATGGTTGCCAGCAAAGACGATCACCTGCGGTGCGGTGATTTCCGGCCTATCGCTGCCGCGCCATCCCCCGTACCAGATGGCCAGATCCTCCAGCCGGCCCAAAGCGCCCGGAGGTTTGGTCAGCTGGGTATTGCGCGCGGCCGCACCATCAAGCGCAGCCTGGTCCTGTGCGGGTGCGCTGGCCAGTGCGGCGCGAAAATCATCAAGGGAGGAAAGCTGTGGCAGCATGTGAAAGCCTCGTTGCATCTGGGCGGGGGACGCGGATAAAGCGGTTGGCAATCTGTTTAACCGCTGACGGCACTGCCGCAAGCCCCGCAATAGGCCCGTAAATGCGAAAAAACGACATCCAGGCAAAAGACATCCTGCTGGCGCTGGTGCTGCTGACCCGGCTGCCTCTGCCGCATCTGCCGTCCGAGACGTTCCAGCGGCAGGCCAAGGCGGCCTGGGCGTTTCCCTTGGCGGGGCTGGCGGTTGCCCTGCCCGCAGCACTGCTGGCGGCTCTGGCGCTGGCCGCGGGGCTGCCTGCCGAGGTAGCCGCGGGGCTGGCACTCGCCGTTCAGGTGCTGCTGACCGGAGCCATGCACGAGGACGGGCTGGCTGATACCGCCGATGGCCTTTGGGGCGGCTTTACCCGGCAACGTCGGCTGGAGATCATGAAGGACAGCCGCATTGGCGCCTACGGCGTGATTGCCCTGATCCTCGGGTTCGGCCTGCGCTGGAGCGCCTTAGCCGCGCTGATTGCCGCCGCAGGTGCCTGGCCCCTGCTGGCTTTGGCAATGCTGAGCCGGGCGGTAATGCCCGCGCTGATGGCGGCGCTGCCCAATGCACGGGCCGCCGGGCTGTCGCAAACCGTGGGCCGCCCCCGCACTCTGCCTTGCCTGCTGGCGGCCCTGCTCGCGGTTATCCTGTCCTTGCCTCTGATTGGAGCGGCATCCATTGGAGCTGCGCTGGCAATGGGCGCTGCCGCTCTGGGCCTGGGGGCGCTGGCCAAGGCCAAGATCGGCGGCCAGACCGGGGATATTCTGGGAGCATCTCAGCAAATTGCCGAGATTTCCGGCCTGCTCACGCTTCTCGCACTCTGCAGCTGAGCCGGACCAGCGCATGAAAAGGGCCGCACCCTAGGGGGCACGGCCTTTCAATTACTGTTTACAGCAGATGCTTACGCGGCAACGCGGGAGGTCAGAACCTCATCTACTTGCTTGGCGGCGGCGATTTCATCGTTGCCGGAGACAGCAGCCACTTCGCGGGTCAGACGCTCCAATGCAGCTTCATAAAGCTGGCGTTCGGAGTAGCTCTGCTCACGCTGGTCATCGGTGCGGTGCAGGTCGCGCACCACTTCGGCAATAGAAATCAGGTCGCCGGAGTTGATCTTCTGCTCATACTCCTGCGCGCGGCGCGACCACATGGCGCGCTTCACCTTCGCCTTGCCCTTCAGCGTTTTCATTGCCTGGGCAATAACGTCCGGCGAGCTCAGCGAGCGCATGCCCACTTCGGTTGCCTTGTTGGTCGGCACCCGCAGGGTCATCTTGTCTTTCTCAAAGGTGATCACGAAAAGCTCCAGCGCAAAGCCGGCCACTTCCTGCTCCTCGATCGAGATGATCTGGCCCACGCCATGCGCCGGGTAGACTACATACTCATTGGGGCGGAATTCGAGCTTCTTCGATTTGGTCATACAGGTTGTTCCTTACTCATTGCCGGGCGGCTCCGGCATTTTAGCGAACAAAATACCCAGCCCCGGTCAGTTCGTTTTGACCAGCCCCCAGGACATTTTATTCGCAGAAATACCGCCCAATCTGCGCACCACTGCTGGCGTGCGCCGGGGGCGGACTCCGATTGTTTATGTCTTTTGTGCTTTAAGCATACCACAAAAAAGGACCGCCCGAAAGGCGGCCTGCTGATCAGGGTCCGTTAAAACCCCACGCAATGCGGCGGTTTCCCGCAAGTTTGCGGCATCACCCCTATCAGGCAGAGAATCAGCCGCCTTCGCCGGGCGCCTCGGAGAAATACTTCTCCATCTTACCCTCTTCGCCGTCCCGCTCCTCATAGCCCGGCATCGGGTCTTTCTTGGAAACGATCACCGGCCACAGTTCAGAATACTTGCGGTTGAACTCAACCCATTTGTCCATGTCCGGTTCGGTATCCGGGCGGATCGCATCGGCCGGGCATTCCGGTTCGCAGACGCCGCAGTCGATGCATTCGTCGGGGTGGATCACCAGGGTGTTCTCGCCCTCGTAAAAGCAATCCACCGGGCATACCTCGACGCAGTCGGTGTATTTGCAGGCGATGCAGTTTTCCGTCACGACATAGGTCATAGTACCGAGTCCCGTTTTGCGTTTGCGCCTAGCTAATCCAGACCGGCGACGGCTTCAAGCCGTCAAAGGGTATCCTGCTTGCGAGTAAGATCAAGCGCTCTGCGGGCTTTTTTGTCCGGGCGGCCTTTTCCTTCGAACCTGGGATTGGCCGGAACTTTTTCCTGCTTTTCCGTCATATCGAAGTACAGCGCCTGCGCCTCAGGCGCCGGGCCGCGGCGTTCACCGATGGCCTCCACCCGCACCACGCGGATCACTTTGGCTTGAGCGAAGGTCAGAACATCACCCGGGGTGACGTTCTGAGCCGGTTTCAGCACTTTCTGACCATTGACGCGCACATGACCCGCACCGACCTGTTTGGCGGCCAGGCTGCGGGTTTTGAAAAACCGCGCATGCCATAGCCACTTGTCGATGCGGATCTTGGGCGCGCCCTCGGTCATGGCAGGATCAGTCGCCCTGTTTCAGCCCCATCAGCGCAGCGGCAAAGGGGTTGTCCGGGTCGATCTGCTTTTCCTTCTTCGCGGGACGCGCGGAATAAGTTTTGGCGCCCTGATCCTGACGCGGTCCGCCCTTGCGGCCCGGCTTGCCGCGCGGGCCGCCGTCACGATCGCCGCCTTTGGCACCGCGCGGTTTGCCCTTGCCGGCAGGTTTGCCGTCGCCTTGCGGACGCCGATTCTGCTGGCGCTGACCGCCTTGGCGTCCGCCCCGGTTGCCGCCCCAGGTGAAAGTGAAGAACACTTCCATTTCCGGTTCGGCAACGGCAGCTGCATCAGCAGCCACTTCGGGCTTGACTTCTGCAGTGTCTTCTGCAGGCGCAGCGTCTTGTGCAGGTGCAGCCTCGGCCTCAGCGGCGGGAGTTTCAGCAACGGCGTCCCCATCAGGGGAGACCGCATCCGCAGCTTCAGCAGATGCTTCAGCAGCCGGCTCTTCCGTTGCAGGCGCGGCTTCAGCAGCGGCCTCAGCAGGCTTGGCGTCAGCTTCAGCAGGCTTGGCTTCGGCTTCCGCCGCAACCGGCTTCACCTTCTGGCGCTCGCTTTTCTCGGCCTTATAGCCCAGTCCCTGCATCAGATCGGCGAACTGCTCCAGCGTCATGCCGGTGATCGACAGCATGTCCGCCTTGGCTTCAAAACCGCCGCGGCTGTCTTCACCGCGCAGCATGTCGGCCAGACGCTCCAGCATGTCGATGCGGATCATCCGCTCGCCCGCCGCGCGGTAGCCGGACATGGTGTCATAACCTTCGGGCGCGTCCTTGGCGGACGGCACCGTGACCAGCCCCGGAGGCGGAGATTCGGGGAAATCCTGCAGACCGTTTGCCAGCGACCACAGCACCAGCCGCAGACGGGTCGGCGCGGGCTTCAGCAAGAGCGGCATAAAGATGGTGAACTGGCCGAAACGGATGCCATGCTTGCGCAGCGCGCCGCGGGCGTCCTGATCCAGGTCCTTCACCTCTTGCGCGATGCTTGCACGCGGCAGCACGCCGAGGTTCTCGACCATGCGGAAGGCAAAGCCGCGGGCCAGGCCGGTCAGCTCTTCGTCCTTTTGCAAGGCCAGCAGCGGCTCAAACAGCGCGTTGATCTTGCGGGTGATGAAATGCAGCAGACGGCGCTCGACCTTCTGGGCCACATCCGGCCCGGCGGACTCGTCCACAAACACCTCGATCTGCGGGGTCAGCGCGTCGGCGCCGGCAACCAGCTTGCCCACCGCATGTTCGCCCCACATCAGGCCGCCCTGTTCGGTATAATCGATCTCGGTATCGGGCGCGTTATAGAACCGGTCCGCACGCAGATGGAATTGCGGCGCCAAAGCCTGCAGCGAGGCCGCCTTCAAGGCCTTGGCCTCGGCACCCTGCGCGCTTTTGTCCGGGCTGAACCGGAACCCCTCGAGACGGCCGACGAATTCGCCTTCAACCGTCACTTCACCCTTGTCATTCACTTCGGCCAAAAGGGCCTCCTTCTGCTTGAGCCGGCGCAGCAGCACAGACGTGCGCCGGTCCACAAATCTTTGCGTCAAGCGCTCGTGCAGAGCATCCGACAACCTGTCTTCTACAGCGCGCGTCTCCCCGCGCCAATGGCTTTCGTCACGCAGCCAGCCATTCCTTTGCGCGACATAAGTCCACGTGCGGATAAATGCCAATCTTTTCGACAATGTGTCGATGTTGCCGTCGGTGCGGTCAATTCGCTTGATCTGGCGCGCCAGCCAATCGTCCGGCACCACGCCGCCGCCGTGCAGATGCTCGAATATCACCCCCAAAAGCGAAGCATGCTCGGCGTGGCTGATACCGCGGAAATCGGGAATCCGGCAGACATCCCACAACAGCCGCACCGATTGCGCGTTGGTGGTGCGCGAGATGACAGCAGATTCGCGCGTCAGCATTTTCAGCGCGCCCAGATCATCCGCCTCGCGCGCCTTGATCAGATTTTCACCCGAAGGGCTGGCCTCAAGCGAATGGATCAGCGCCTCAACCGTGCCGAACTGCAGATCGGCTGACCGCCAGTTAAGCTTTTTCAGCGGCGTGAACTGGTGGTTCATGATGGCCGAGGCGGTGCCCTCATCCAACGGGCGGGCGTCGCCGGTGACGCCGAAAGTGCCATGGCTCATGCCGCGTCCGGCGCGGCCGGCGATCTGCGCCAGTTCATTCGGGGCCAGCTCGCGCATCCGGCGGCCGTCGAATTTGCGGGTCGAGGAAAACGCCACATGATCGATATCAAGGTTCAGCCCCATGCCGATGGCATCGGTGGCCACCAGATAGTCGACCTCGCCGTTCTGATAGAGCGCCACCTGGGCGTTGCGGGTGCGGGGGGACAGCGCCCCCATCACCACCGCTGCACCACCCTTTTGGCGGCGGATCAGCTCGGCAATTGCATAGACATTATCAACCGAAAACCCGACGATTGCGGTCCGCGGCGGCATCCGGCTTATCTTTTTCGAACCTGCATAGACCAGATCGGACATCCGCTCGCGGTGATAAAACTCCACCCCCGGCACTAGCGCCGAAATCGGCCCGCGCATGGTGTCGGCACCCAGGAACAGTGTCTCATGGGTGCCGCGCGCGCGCAGCAGACGGTTGGTGAAGACATGGCCGCGTTCCGGGTCGGCGCAAAGCTGGATTTCGTCGATCGCCAGGAAGTCGCAGCCCATGCCCTCGGGCATCGCCTCCACCGTGCAAATCCAGTATTGCGCGCGCGGCGGCACGATCCGCTCTTCGCCGGTGACCAGCGCCACCACCGATGGCCCGCGGGCCGCTACCACCTTGTCATAGACCTCGCGCGCCAAAAGGCGCAGCGGGAATCCCATCACCCCGGTGCGGTAGCCCAGCATCCGTTCGATGGCATAATGGGTTTTCCCGGTATTGGTCGGGCCCAGAACGGCCACGATCCGCGATGCGCTTGCCATTGCTTCAGCCCCCGCCCCGATGGGGCTTACAGTTCCCGGCCCTTGACCAAGGGCGCCAATCGTTCAAGGGCGCTGCTTACTTCCTCGTGGTGCGGATGTATAGCCTTGGCCCGCTGGTAGGCCTGATAGGCGCGCTCGGGGTTGCGGAATTGTTCGAACAGCGCGCCCAGCGCGTATATAGCATTGTAATCACTGGGGTTGAGCGCCAGCGCCCGCTCCAGATCCGCAACCGACGGCCCGTAGAGCCCCATCGCGAAATAGGCGCGTGCGCGCTCATACCAGCCGCGGGGGAAGTCCGGCGCATGATCGGTCAGCGCGGTCAGATGCTCAGCTGCCTGCTGCAAATCGCCACGCTCCAGCGCATCGGTGCCGCGCCGCAGCAGCAGATCCATCGCAGGCGAGCCGCTCTTGGCCCAAAGCGCCTGCAGCTCGCGGTCGATGGCCGCTGCCTCGGACTGCTCCGACGAGGCCAGGTTCTGCAGCAGCGCGTCGGCGGAAAGCTGCTGTGCCGCGCCGGCACCAGGCAGGGAAAACGTGACCGTGACTGCCGTTGCCGCCACGATAGCTTTGAGCTTTGGGAGATTTGCCAGCATGATGCCCCCAGTGTAATCCAGCGCGCGGCAATTTCCAGTATTGGATGCAAATGCTTCACAGGTTTGTGCTATGAAGCGCGCAAAACAGATTGAGGACTGAAATGAGCGATACTCTTACACAGGCGGCAGAGGCCCTGAACGGCAAACTGGACGCGGGCGAATTTGACGCCTCCGCGAAATTCGAAATCGAAGGGCTGGGCTCCATCGTGCTCGACGGCTCTGGTGCACGCGTCGGCGACGAAGACACCGATGTCACCATGAAAGCGGATGCCGACACGTTCCAGTCGATCCTGGAGGGCGATTTGAACCCGACCGCTGCCTTCATGTCCGGCAAGCTGACCATCGATGGTGACATGGGCACCGCGATGAAGCTGGCCTCGGCCCTGTCCTGATGGACGGCGCCCCGGTGGACCTGCAGCCCGCGCCCCTGTTTGCGGATATCGCGCGGGGGCCTGCGGGCGGATCGGCCCATTGGGTGCAAACCTCAGACGGCCTGCGCATCCGCGCGGGCCACTGGCGCCCCGAGGGCAAGGCAAAAGGCACTGTCCTGCTGTTTCCCGGCCGCACCGAGTACATCGAAAAATATGGTCTGGCCGCGGCGGAATTTGCGGATTGCAGCTTTGCCACCCTCACCGTCGACTGGCGCGGCCAGGGGCTGGCGGACCGGACGCTGGCAGACCGCCGCCTGGGCCATGTCGAAGACTTCAGCGATTTCCAGAAGGACGTGCAGGCGCTGATCCGCCTCGGCGAACAGCTGGAACTGCCGAAACCCTGGTTTCTGGTCGGCCATTCCATGGGCGGCGCCATCGGATTGCGTGCCCTGATGCAGGGGCTGGACGTCAAGGCCTGCTGCTTTACCGGCCCGATGTGGGGCATCCAGATCCCGCCGCTGCTGCGCCCTCTGGCCAACTTTCTAAGCGGTGTTGCGCCGTTCTTGCGTCTGGACAAATTGCTGCTGCCGACCACGGCGCTGGAACAATATGTGCAGATCACGCCGTTTGAGGGCAACACCCTGACCACCGATCCGGATATGTACCGGATGATGCATGCCCAGCTGGCCGCACAGCCTGATCTGGCGCTTGGCGGCCCCACCATCCAATGGCTGCGCGTCAGCCTGCAGGACTGCGCCTGGCTGGCACAGCAGCCGTCGCCCGCCCTGCCCTGCATCACCTTCCTTGGCTCGGACGAGCAGATCGTCAACACCGATGCCATCCACGACCGGATGGCGCGCTGGCCCGGCGGCGAGCTGGACCTGATCAAGGGCGCGCAGCACGAGGTGATGATGGAAACCCCGGAAATCCGCGCGCATGTGTTCTCCAGCATGTGCCGCCTGTTTCAGCAATACGGCGGCTGATCGCCAGGCGGTGCCCCGAGTGAGCGCGGCGCCTTTACCCGCTCCTTGCCAGCTTTTGTTAAACTCCCGGTGATCTGCAGATGATCGGCACCCGCCTGCTTGTGATCCCGGCAGCCGCCTCTTAGATGTTGGGTCAAAGCATTTCTCATAACAGGAGCCCCCATGTTCCAGCTTCCCTTCCCCGTTCGCGACGCAAACGCCTCTGCCGGTTCCGGCAGCCTTGGCAATCTGCCGGAATGGGACCTCAGCGATCTTTACGCGTCTGAGGACGCCCCTGAACTGGCCCGCGATCTGGACTGGCTGGCGCAGGAATGCGCCGCATTTGCCGCCGATTACGAGGGCAAGCTGGCGGATCTGGATGCGGACGGCCTGCTGAAATGCGTCGAGCGCAACGAGAAGATCAACAACATCGCCGGGCGCATCATGTCATTCGCGGGCCTGCGCTATTACCAGCTGACCACCGACGCGGACCGCGCCGCCTTTCTGTCGGATTGCCAGGAGAAGGTGACCGTGGCCACCACCCCGCTGGTGTTCTTCACGCTGGAGCTGAACCGGATTGAAGACAGCGTGATGGACGCGCATCTGGCCGCCAATGCCGATCTTGCCCGCTACGACAGCGTGTTCCGCCGCATCCGCGCCATGAAACCCTACCAGCTGTCGGACGAACTGGAACGGTTCATGCATGACCTTGGCATCGTCGGCGACGCCTGGGAAAAATTGTTTGATGAGACCATCGCCGGTTTGCAATTCACCGTCGATGGCGAAGAGCTGACCATTGAGGGCACCCTGAACCTTCTGACCGATCCCGACCGCAGCAAACGCGAAGCGGCGGCGCGGGAGCTGGCCGCTGTCTTTGCCGAAAACATCAAGACCTTTGCCCGCGTCCACAACACCCAGGCCAAGGAAAAGGAAATCATCGACCGCTGGCGCGGCATGCCCAGCGCCCAGACCGGCCGCCATCTGTCCAATGATGTGGAGCCTGAGGTCGTCGAGGCGCTGCGCGCAGCCGTGGTAGCCGCCTACCCCAAGCTGAGCCACCGCTATTACGAGCTGAAGCGCAAATGGCTGGGCCTGGACGTGATGCAGGTCTGGGACCGTAACGCGCCGCTGCCGCTGGAAGACCCCCGCACCATCAGCTGGGAGCAGGCCGAAAAAACCGTGATGGAGGCCTATAACGCCTTCGACCCCCGCATGGGCGAGATCGCCGCGCCGTTCTTCTCGGATGGCTGGATCGACGCAGGCGTCAAACCCGGCAAGGCGCCGGGCGCCTTTGCCCACCCGACCGTCACCAATGTTCACCCCTATGTGATGCTCAACTATCTGGGCAAACCGCGCGACGTGATGACGCTGGCGCATGAGCTGGGACACGGCGTGCACCAGGTGCTGGCGGCAGAACAGGGCGAGATGCTCTCCTCCACCCCGCTGACGCTGGCCGAAACCGCAAGCGTGTTCGGCGAGATGCTCACCTTCCGCAAGATGCTGGACGGCGCCGAGACCAAAGAGCAGCGCAAGGTGCTGCTGGCCGGCAAGGTCGAAGACATGATCAACACGGTTGTGCGCCAGATCGCCTTTTACGACTTTGAATGCAAACTGCATGCTGCCCGCAGCGAAGGCGAGCTGACCCCGGATGACATCAACGCCATCTGGATGTCGGTGCAGGCCGAAAGCCTGGGCGAAGCGTTCGAGTACATGGAAGGGTATGAGACCTTCTGGGCCTATATCCCCCACTTTGTGCACTCGCCCTTCTACGTCTACGCCTACGCCTTTGGCGACGGGCTGGTGAACGCGCTCTATTCGGTCTACGCCGAGGGAGGCGAGGGTTTCGAGGACAAGTATTTCGAGATGCTGAAAGCAGGCGGTTCCAAGCACCACAAGGAGCTGCTGGCGCCCTTCGGCCTCGACGCCTCCGACCCCAAGTTCTGGGACAAGGGCCTGTCGATGATCTCCGGCTTCATTGATGAACTGGAAGCGATGGAGGGCTGATGCGCCTCTGCTTGCGTCCTGTGGCCCGCAGCGAATTTGATCTGGTCTCCCATATTCAGGTGGAGCCGGATCAGATCCGCTATAGCGGCACTGTGGCGCAAGCGTTTGAAGAAAACGAGGACGGCGTGGATTTTCACGCCATCCTTGACGGCTCCCAAGTGGTCGGGTTCTTCAAGATCGACCGGCTGTATCACGAAACCTACAGCTTTGCCGGGCCGGACGAGCTGGGCCTGCGTGCCTTCATGATCGACCGGGATGAGCAGCGCAAAGGCTATGCCACAGCTGCCGTTGCCGCACTGAAGCCCTATCTGGCCGCGCAGTATCCGGCGCGGCGCGCGCTGATTCTGACCGTCAACATGCAGAATTTCGGCGCCATCCGCTGCTACCGCAAGGGCGGTTTTGAAGACACTGGCGGCATCCACCCCCACGGCATTGCCGGCCCGCAGCACATCCTGCGGATGGGGCTTGGATAGATCCTACGGTAATCCCCCCAATTTTAATGCGGTCCAGCCGCCCTACTTCAACTGGCTGTCTTTCGAGCCGCGCCGGTTGAAGCCCCCGCGCGCCTGCTGGGCGCCGTCGCGCTCCTGCTGGCAGTCGATGCAAAGCTTCACGCCAGGAATGGCCACGCGGCGTTTTTCGGGGATCGGCTCCTCGCATTCGGCGCAATGGGTCAGGCTTTCGCCCACCGGGCGCCTCACCGCTTTCAGCCGCGCCAGTTCATCATTGATCGACGCTTCGATCTGTTCATTCACCGCGCCGTCCTGCGCCCAGCCGCCCGCCATAGACCGTCCTCCTGTGCCAGAGGAAGTGAATGTAGGGCCGCACAGGCGCTCTGCCTAGGGCTGCCTGGGAGAGATTCCCGAGTAAATCTGTCAACTATTTGATTTCATTACATTTTCCGTTGACCAGAAACCTGAGTGCGGCTACACAGGATGCAGAAATTGCACGCAAGCCAGAATCACCAGGCCGCAAGCAGCCAGCACTCCAGCCATCCCTCGGGACAGCCAGACCGCAAGCACCGCCAGCAACCAGAGTGATTTCAGCCAGCCACGCGGATGACCATCAGCCAGCGTTTCTGCCAGCCCCCATTCAGCCGCGCACCCAGCATTTTGCCAGGCCCGTGCCAGACAGGTTTTGCAGCCAGCCTTCGCCAGCATTTCAGGTCAGTCTTTTTGACCCGATGTTTCGCGCGCGAAACATTCCGGCAGGGCCGCTGCCGTAAAGCCAGCATCGATTCCGGCTGACAAAAAAAGGCGGTGCCAAGCACCGCCTTTACAGTCTGCTGCCGGGCCTGGGGATCATGCGCCGGTCAGCATACCCTTTTCGCTCGCCAGATCGCGCATCTTCTTTTGCAGCTTTTCAAACGCCCGCACCTCGATCTGGCGGATCCGCTCGCGGCTGACATTGTATTGCGTGCTCAGCTCCTCCAGCGTCACCGCCTGGTCCATCAGGCGGCGCTGAGTCAGGATATCCTTTTCGCGGTCGTTAAGCACGTCCAGCGCCGCAGCCAGCAGCTCCCGGCGCGCTTCCAGCTCATCGCGGGCCTCGTAATCGCCGGCCTGGTCGGCATCTTCATCCTCCAGCCAGTCCTGCCACTGCATGGTGCCCTCGCCCTCGGAGCCGACCGTGGCGTTGAGAGATGCATCACCGCCCGACATGCGGCGGTTCATCGAGATCACCTCGTCCTCGGTCACGCCGAGGTCAGTGGCGATCCGCTTGACGTTCTCGGGGCGCAGGTCGCCATCTTCCAGCGCGCCGATGCGGGCCTTGGCCTTGCGCAGGTTGAAGAACAGTTTTTTCTGCGCCGAGGTTGTTCCCAGTTTGACCATCGACCAGGACCGCAGGACATATTCCTGGATCGACGCACGGATCCACCACATCGCATAGGTCGCCAGCCGGAAGCCCTTTTCAGGATCGAACTTTTTGACCGCCTGCATCAGGCCGACGTTCGCCTCGGAAATCACTTCGGCTTGCGGCAGGCCATAGCCGCGGTAACCCATGGCAATCTTGGCCGCGAGCCGCAGATGGGAGGTCACCATCTTGTGCGCCGAGGCCGCATCCTGTTCCTCGACCCAGCGCTTAGCCAGCATGTATTCCTCTTCCGGCTCCAGCAGTGGAAACTTGCGGATTTCCTGGAGATACCGGTTCAGACCGCCTTCGGGCGTCGGGGCAGGCAGGTTTGCATAATTCGCCATATAAAGTGTCCCTCCCAAAATGTATAAGGACTTAACATTAGCGCATATGTGTTAGCGCCAAATCCTTTTCAAGGACCGCTTAAGGAATTCTTGTATGCTAGCCCGGCGGAACACGTCTGTGAATTGCATCACAGGCCGGAACACGCTTATTTGCTGGCAATTTACTGGCGCAACCTATTGGCGCAATGCTGCCAGCAATTCCGCCATATCCTGCGGCAGCGGCGCCTCAAACCTGAGCGGCGCACCCGTCACCGGGTGGTTGAATCCCAGGACAGCAGCGTGAAGCGCCTGGCGCGGGAAGGCCTGCACAGCCGCCTGCGCGGCTTCGTTCAGGGCCTTGGCTGCCAGTTTGCGGCGCCCGCCATAGGTGGGATCCCCCACCAGGCCGTGGCCGGCATGGGCCATATGCACCCGGATCTGATGAGTGCGGCCGGTTTCCAGCCAACATTCAACCAGCGCCGCGCAGGCCGGGTTGCCGAACCCCTCGCAGATGCGGGCGCGGGTTACCGCATGGCGGCCGCCCTGAAACAGCACCGCCTGGCGTTGCCGGTCTGTTTTGTGGCGGGCCAGCTGGGTGGTGAGCTTGAGGATATTGCCGGGTTCAAATCTGGCGCCCTTGACGCCGCGCAGCCGCGGGTCGTTGCCGTCCGGCACGCCGTAGCAGATGGCCTGATAATAGCGCTCCACCGTATGTTTTTCGAATTGCACCGCCAGCCCCTGATGGGCTGCATCGGATTTGGCCACCACCAGCAAGCCGCTGGTTTCCTTGTCGATGCGGTGCACGATGCCTGGGCGTTTGACGCCGCCCACGCCTGACAGGTTGCCGCCAAAATGGTGCAGCAGCGCGTTGACCAGAGTGCCGGAGGGCGAGCCCGGCGCCGGATGCACCACCATGCCTGCGGGCTTGTTGATGACGATCAGATCGTCATCTTCGAAAATGACTTCCAGCGGGATGTCTTCGGGGCCGATGTGGCTGTCTTCGGCCTCTTCCACGGTGATCACGATTTGCGCGCCGGCCTCGACCCTGGCCTTGGCGTCCTGCACCACGGCGCCGTCCACTGTCAGCGCGCCCTCCTCAATCAGCCGGGCCAGGCGGGTGCGCGACAGCGAGGCCTCCTCTGGCACATCGCGCGAAACCGCTTTATCAAGCCGCTTAGGCGGGTTTTCCGCGATGACAAACTCAATCCGGCGGCTGCCCATGACTGATCCTTCCGAGACCGAAATCCAAACGGAGCCGCCGCAGATCCGGTTCCTGCGGCGGCTTGTGACCACGCTGACCGTGGTGATGATTGGCGGGCTTGTAGTGATAATCTCGCTGCTTGTCATCCGCTTGCAGGCGGGCGATGCGCCGCTGCCCGCAGAAATCGCCCTGCCCGACGGGATTAAGGCCGAAGCAGTGACACTGGGGCGCGATTGGATTGCGGTGGTCAGCCAAGACAACCGCATCCTGATTTTCGACCGCGAATCCGGCGCGCTCCGCCAGGAGGTGCGGATCAAGGATTGACCCCGCGGGATCAGGACCTGAGCAGCACCTTATTTGAATCGATCGCCGCGGCGATCTGGGCGTATTGCGCCTGCCGCTCCTGCGCGGATTCGGCGCTGCGCAGCAGGACTGTGCCTGCGTCTTCGAAAATGCGGGCAGCCTCCCGGTTCACTGCGGCTTGAGCGGACGGCCTGACAGGCGTCAGCGGCCTGGTGGTGCGTTCAGCCGGGTTTGCGGAGCTGGTGACGCTGACCCGGCTCCGGCCCGGGTCGCTGTTCTGACGGGCCAGCCGCTTCAGCCGGACCGAGGTATCCTGCAGCACGTCGCGCACCTCGTCGTAATCGGTCCCTTGCGGGATGCCGTCTGCGGCTGCTTCCAGCCGTTCAGAGAGACAATCGACCTGCAGCGCCGAATCACCGGTGGCGCGGCAAAAGGCCTTGGCTGCGGACAGGGTGCCCAGCAGCTCGGTCAAAAAGGCAGCCGAACCGAATTCTCCGGCGGGAACCACGACTGTATAGGTCAGGGGCCCAGCGCCCTGTGCCAGTGCGGGTGCTGCGGCCAGACCCAGGCAGGAAACCCCTGCGGTCAAGCTCTTGACGGCTGTCTTAAACATATCGTTACCCTCGCATATCCCCGAAGAACCGCTCATAGCGGAACCGCAGCTGCGCGGCATCTTGCCGGAACATCACCGCTGCGGCGCCGCGATGTTGCTTGGCGCCCGGGCCTTCATTAACCTTAAGATGTTCCAAAGCATAAGGTTGTTTTATCATGTACACCAGTATCTTGCGGGCAGCGGCATTGATTATCCCCCTGTCTTTCACCGGACAGCCCGTATTTGCCCAGTCCGCGGACGCCGCGTTGAACGAAGCCAAGCGGCGTGTGGCCTGCGGTGCCGGTGTTCCGGTATCCGCCACCTATCTGGCAAACGGCACGCTGCAGGTGACCTGCCAGGCACCGGGCGCCGAGGCTGTGGCCCAGGCCGCCGCAAGCGGCCTGCCGGAAACCGGCCTGTCCGCCGGAGCCGCCGCCGGAGCGGTTGCAGGCGTGCTGTTCCTGGTTCTGATCGCCGATGATGATAATGGCACATCGACCACAACAACAACCACGACCACCAGCACAACCGATTGAGGCCAGGTTCTGCTTGCCTGGGGCTGCTGGAGCACTTGTTTTGCGTGCTCCGGCAGAACGGCATGCACCGGCTGGCACAACTCCGCTGCTTTAGCCGGCCCCGCTTGCGGCAGACCCTAGGAGCGCGCCGAATTGCGCGGCCTCAGGTTAATCACCAGAAAAATATCACAACCGCGGTCCCGGCTGTTGGCGCCCAACGGGAGGCGTCAGCGAGTCGGCTGTTCAGCGGCCGGTGCAACTTGGATTGACCGGAATCCGCAATAGAATTGAGACAGCAAAAATCATGTCCGGCAGAAGCGCCAGACCGGTGCCACAGCTGAGATTGCCCACAATGTTTGATTGAGTGGTACCACCTCCCCGGCTCGAACGGGGGACCTCCTGATCCACAATCAGGCGCTCTAACCAACTGAGCTAAGGCGGCACTGTGGGGTCATTTATAGCACGTCCCGGAGGCGCGCAAGAAGTTTTTTTGCCTTTCCGCTGCAGAAATCCGCCGCATCAGACTGCCCGGCGCAACGGCCCGGACCTGACCATGCCGCTGGTTGGAAGTTATCCACAACCGCTTGCAATCATGCACAATTTCCCGCTTCGCTCAGAGCGCTCCGCGCTCTGGTTCCTGGAAAGACAGCCGCCAGGTCTGCTCCACCAGGTCCTGGCCATAGCTGTGCACCGGATGGCTGTCCGTCAGCTGCCAGCCGAAGGCCCGGTAAAGCGCGCAGGCGGTCTGGTGGCTTTCATGGGTTTCCAGCATCATGCCCCGGTACCCCGCTGCACGGGCAAACTCCATGCACTCGCGCAGCAGCCGTTTGCCCAGCCCCTTGCCGCGCGCCGCAGGCGTCAGCAGGAACAACCGCAGCTGCGCTGTGGCGGCATCCTTTTTCATGCAAAACACCGTGCCCAGCCGCTCGCCGCCGCTTTCCGCCATCCAGCCGCGTTCACAGGCGGGATCGTGGCCCGCGCAGAAACTGTGCAGGATATCGGCGACCAGCGGACCGAAGGTTTCATCAAACCCCGCCTCACGGGCGTAAAGATCCTGGTGGCGGGCCGCCAGCCATTGCATGTCGGTTGGAGCGAATCGGCGCAGGGTCACATCCATCATGCAAGCAGCATAGCGCAAAGCCGGCTTGCGTTTCAGCCTGCCCCGGGCTAGCACCGGCTGCAATCCGCTGACCGGCATTGGAGTGTGCAATGAGTATCAACACCGAACGTGACATTGAGGCAAACATGCAAATCGGTCCGACCGATCAGGGTATGGTGCGGATTTTCATTGATACCGGCAGCGTTGAAATCCCGATGGACTTTGACCCGGAAGAAGCCGAGGAGATCGCCGAAGAGATCCGCGCCGCAGCGCAGGCCGCGCGCAGCGTCAAGTAACGCAGCCGTTCCGGCACTCCGCACCCGCCTCTCTGCACTGAACGCAATGGCCTGACAAGACAGCGCCGCAGGCGCGCTGCCGGGCCCAAGGCGGCCAAGGGCGCGCGGCGCAGCCGGGGCACCTGCAGGCGCGGGAGCCTCTCCGCCCGCGGTCAGGCTTCCGGCTCGTCGTCCCCTGCCCCGCCCAGCAGCTGCCCGTCCCGGCCCGGACGCGGGTCGCGCAGGGCCTGCAGCCGGCGGGCGGAATCCACCGCGAACTTCTGGATCAGTTTCCTGCGACGCGCCGGCGGCAACTTGTCTTCCGGCGCCATCCGGATGATCTCGGCATCATACGGGTCCGCAATGATCAGCCCGGTGCCATCCGGCAGCAACTCGGCTGGAAACGCCATATCCACCGCCCAGAAATAGCGATCACACCATTCCAGATAACCCTCCCACTTGCTGTCGGACTGGAAATCGGCCCGGCTGGACTTGCATTCGACAACCCATAGCTCCCCTTTGGGACCCAGCGCCATCACATCGACGCGCAAGCCGCGGGCCGGCACAAATTCCTCCAGTGGTGCAAAGCCCAGCGAGCGCAGATAGCGCGACACCCCGCGGGCGAGTTTCTGTCCGGGCTGCAAGTCGGTCATCATGGGACCGAATGTGAACAATTAGGGAACAAATTGCAATCCTGCGGTTTTGACCGGAATTGACGTGCCTGTGCTGCGTTCCCCTTGTAACCGCGGGCCGGGCAGGCTACTTACGGGTTTGGCGGGTTCTGCCCTTCTCGTGACAGGCAGCATTCCAGTGGCCTTAAGCAATTCCACGGGAGCTGGCTCTGTTCGGACCCTGGTCCGTTTACCTGGCGCCCACCTGTACATACAGGTCCCCGGGAATCAACGCCGCACGGTTGATTGGTGGTCCCGCCGCATTTTTCCTTACCGCCAATGAAAAACCGCGCCTTCCGGATGGAACGCGCGGCGGAATGCTCTGTCTGACTGAGGGTCAGTGGCGGCTGCGCAGCTGGCGCTTACGCTGGGAAGGTTCGTCAGCCGGAACCCGCACCGGCTGGAATTCATTGACCACCGGTGTGCCGCGGCGGGGGCCGCCGTCCTTTTCGGCCATGGCCATCACCGCCCAGGCAAACTGCACGCCGGCAAAGACGATGCCATGCATGAACCACAACAGGAATACCGCCAGCAGTCCGGCATCAGAACTGACAACCAGCCCCCAAAGGTTCATCACGTTGAACCACAGCAGAATCGCTACAAATGCGGCAGCAATGCCGAAGCCGATCACAACGTTGCGGATATACATCTTCACCAGTTCAGGCATCTGAGTCCTCCAGATATGCAACAGGAGGTTATCAGTCTTAACAGCGCCGTCCAGCGCCTCCGAAAGGAATGGGCGGAATTTGTCGCACCCTTTTCGGCCCGGGGAGCCCCAAAGAAAAAGGCGCGCCCTGCGGCGCGCCGTCTTTCAATCGATACTGAAACTTACCGCCTCAGAACGCTTCCGGCCTGGCTTCACGCGCCATGTGATCCAGCACGGCGTTGACGAACTTCGGTTCCTTGCCTTCGGGAAAGAAGGCGCGGGCGATGTCGACAAACTCGTTGATCACAACCTTGGGCGGGGTGTCGGATTGCGTCAGTTCCGAACCCGCGGCGCGGAACAGCGCGCGCAGGGTCGGGTCGATCCGGGCAATCGGCCATTTCGCGACCAGGGCGCGATCGGTCATCTGGTCGATCCGGGCCTGATGGTTCACAGCCTCGCGCACCAGTTTGCGGAAGATCTTATTATCCCCTTCCGCCATCTCATCGCCCTCATAGACAGCGCCAAAGCGGTGATCCTCGAATTCGACAATCACCTTGTCAAAGGTGAGACTGCTGTGTTCCATCTGGAACAGCGCCTGCACAGCATAAAGCCGTGCTGCCGATCTCATCTGATTCTTGCCACTGCCCTTGGGGCGGCTGTCCTGGGTGCTCATGCGCTGGTGGATCCGTTGTCTGTACCGGCGACCTGGTACGCCCCGGTGGGCGCCTTGAAACCGATGCCTTTGGTCTGGGCGCCCCACTTACGCGTGAGTGCAATCAGATGCAAGGCCGCAGCGGCCGCACCGCCGCCTTTGTTCTGGCCGGCGGTATCGGCGCGCACCTCGGCCTGCTTGCGGTTCTCCACGGTCAGGATGCCGTTGCCGATGCACAGGCCCTGCAGGCCCATCAGCTGGATCGCGCGGCTGCTGTCGTTGCAGACGGTTTCATAGTGGGTGGTCTCGCCGCGGATCACACAGCCCAGCGCCACGTAGCCGTCGAAATTCGAGGTGCGGTCGGCGATGGCGATTGCGGTCGGCACTTCCAGCGCGCCGGGCACTTCGACGATCTCGAAAGTTCCGCCTGCGGCTTCGATCTCGGCCGCGGCACCGGTCACCAGATTGTCGGCGATATCCTTGTAGTAAGGCGCCACAACAATCAGCATCTTTACCGGCTTGTCGAACTCGGCACGCGGCAGGGTGTAGTGGGTTTCATGTCCAGCCATATCAATCGTCCTTCAGAATGGGGCGGCTGCCGGTGATGGACAGCCCATAGGCATCCAGCCCGACATATTTGGTCGAGGGCGAGTCGGTCAGCAGCACCAGTTCGTTCAATCCCAGGCTAGACAGGATCTGCGCGCCGATGCCGGTCTGCTTGATGGTCACTGTCCGCGCGCCGTCTTCCTCATTGGCATAAAGCGCATTGCGGGGCTGGCGGAACAAGGTCACCACACCACGGCCTTCTTCGGCGATGATCTCCATCGCGCGGGGCAGCTGGCGGGCCGATTTCGGGCCAAGGCCCAGGATATCCGTTGCCTCATGCAGCGCATGGGTGCGCACCAGCACCGGCTCCGGCGTGGTGATGTCGCCCTTGATCATCACCACATGCTCGATGCCGTGGGTCTGATCGGTGAACAGCCGCATCTCCCACTCGCCGCCGATTTCCGAAGTCACGGTCTCGCGCGAGGTTTCCGCCACCAGGTTGTCGTTGCGGGCGCGGTAGGTGATCAGGTCGGAAATGGTGCCGATCTTCAACCCGTGTTTCTGCGCGTAGCCCACCAGATCGGGCAGACGCGCCATGGTGCCGTCTTCCTTCATGATCTCGCAGATCACCGAAGACGGGTAATGGCCGGCCAGCCGGGCCACATCGCAACCGGCCTCCGTGTGGCCCGCACGGACCAGCACCCCGCCCCGGCGCGCACGCAGCGGAAAGACATGGCCGGGGGTGGCGATGTCGGCGGCGGTGTTGTCCGGATTGATGGCAGTGGCCACGGTCAGCGCCCGGTCGGCAGCGGAAATACCGGTAGACACGCCTTCGCGCGCCTCGATCGAGACGGTAAAGGCAGTCTCATGGCGCGACGAGTTGTGCAGCGCCATCATCGGCAGGCCCAGCTCCTCGATCCGCTCGGCCGGCAGGGTCAGGCAGATCAGCCCGCGGCCGTGGGTAGCCATGAAGTTGATCGCCGCCGCATCCGCAGCTTGCGCCGGGATCACCAAGTCGCCTTCGTTCTCGCGGTCCTCGTGGTCGACCAGGATGAACATGCGGCCTTGGCGGGCCTCTTCGATGATGTCTTCAATCGGGCTGATGGCATCGCGCAATTGCGCCTCAACCGGCCCCGGTGTTTCAAAGCTCATGTAGCAGCCTTTCGATGCGCAAAGGCAGCACGCCTGGCGCTGCGGGTTCTTTCCCTGCCAGATAGCCCAGAGATGCGGCAAATGCCAGTCCCGCAAACGGCACAGAGGGGTCTGGACGCGGCCTGTGCATCTGTGCACAAATGATTTTGGATCCAATTTACGGATCCAGGGAGTCATCGGGGAGGAAGAGGCAGATGCGCGCATCCCGCATTATCCAGGCTGTTGAGGCTCATGCCGAGGGAGAGCCCGGCCGGGTGATCACCGGCGGCATGCCGCTGCTACGCGGCAATTCGGTGTTTGAAAAGATGCAGGACATGGCGGCCAATCATGATGATATCCGCCTGCAAATGCTGCGTGAGCCGCGTGGCAATCCTGGACTGTGCGGCAATGCCATCGTGCCGCCCTGCCATCCGGAGGCCGATGCGGGTTTCATCATCTTCGAGCAGACCGAGTACCCGCCGATGTCCGGCTCCAACACCATCTGCGTGGTGACGGTGCTGCTGGAGACCGGCATCGTGCCGATGGCGGAGCCGGTGACGGAGCTGGTGCTGGAGGCCCCGGCCGGTCTGATCCGGGTACGGGCCGACTGCTGCGACGGCAAGGTGACGCGGGTGGAATTCAAAAATGTGCCGGCCTTTGCGGTGCATCTGGATACGCCGGTGGAGGTTGCGGGGCTTGGCACCGTCACTGTGGATGTGGCCTGGGGCGGGATGTTCTTTGTGCTGGCTGAGGCGGAAACGCTGGGGGTTCCCCTCGACGCAGACAACGGCGCAGAGATCGTACGGGTGTCCGAGGCGATCCGCCATGCCACTGCCGAGCAGCTGCCCGTAGCGCATCCTGAAAACCCGGGAATCACCGGCCCGACGATCACCAACCTGTGGGGCGCACCGGTGGCGCAGGGCACCCACGGCCGCGGGGCGATCACCATCTCGACAGGTCCGTTCGACCCGGAGCACCCGCAGGATGCCAGCGGCATTCTCGACCGCTCCCCCTGCGGCACCGGTACCTGCGCCAAGATGGCGGTGCTGCATGCGCGCGGTCAGCTGGGGATCGGACAGGACTATGTGAACGCAGGGCCCCTGGGCACCACTTTCACCGGGCGCATCACGGCAGAGACGCAGATCGGACCATACAAGGCCATCGTCCCCGCCCTGTCCGGCCAGGGCTGGATCTACGGGCTGTCCAGCTACACGCTGGATCCCAGCGACCCGTTCCCCAAGGGCTATACCGTTGGCGACATGTGGTGACGCGCGCCGCACCAGCGGCGCGCCCGGCCCAACCCTTTTGACGGCATCTGTGATGCAGGCCAAAGGAGCGGGAGCGCTTGGATAACCGGGGCATGAGGGGCGCGGCCCCTCGGCCTCTGGCCTCACCCCGGAGTATTTTAAAAAGATGAAAGTGGCTGCGCAGTTTTAACCGGCCTCCTGCAGACGCGCGACGTAGCGGGCCAGGGTGTCGATTTCCAGGTTGATGCGATCTCCGAGCTTCACATCGCCCCAGGTGGTGACCTCCTTGGTATGCGGAATGAAGTTGATGCCGAAATCGCAACCGTCCACACCGTTCACAGTCAGCGAGGTGCCGTTCAGCGCCACCGACCCCTTGGGCGCAATGAAGCGGGCCAGATCCTTGGGCGCGCGCAGAGTGATGCGGGTGCTGTCGCCCTCGTCCTTCAGTTCCACAACCTCCGCGACGCCGTCCACATGGCCGGACACGATATGGCCGCCCAGCTCGTCGCCCACCTTCAGGGCGCGCTCCAGGTTAACCCGCTTGCCCGTGGTCCAGCTGTCCAGATTGGTTTTGGACACAGTTTCGGCCGAGATTTGCACATCGTACCAGTCCTCACCCAGCGCAATCACTGTCAGGCAAACCCCGTCAGAAGCGATGGAAGCGCCAATGTCGATGGTTGCCGTGTCGTAAGAGGTGCGGATGCGGGCGCGCAGATCGCCCTGCTGTTCCAGTTCGGCGATGGTGCCTACGTCCGTGATAATGCCAGTAAACATGGGTCCGCTCCCCGCAGGTGATATGTCAATGCTGCCGCAGAGGTAGCCAAGCCGCGCGCGCTCTACAAGCCCCGGCTTGCCTTACCCTGCCGCCCGGCCATAGTTTCGCCCCAGTCAATTGTTAATCAATCCTTGAGACTGCCACCGTATTTCTGACACCGGGATGTCACGCCACCTTATGAAACACCGCAACTTTCTGTTCCTGCAGGGCCCCCACGGGCCGTTTTTCGCCGCCCTTGGCCGGATGCTGCGGGCAGCGGGCTGTGATGTGGCCCGGGTGGGGTTCAATGCGGGTGATCAGGCCTTCTGGCGCAGCAAAGACAGCTATATTCCCTTCACAGGCAGCCAACGGGACTGGCCTGAGGTGCTGGCCGGACTGCTGGAAAGCCGCGGCATCACCGACATTGTGCTGTATGGCGACACCCGCCCCATTCACGCCCGTGCTGTTGAGGCCGCGCATCAGCGCGGCATCAGCGTGCATGTCTTTGAGGAAGGTTATTTGCGCCCCTATTGGGTGACCTACGAGCGTGGCGGTGCCAATGGCCATTCGCGGCTGATGCAGATGACGGTTCCGGAAATGCAGGAGGCGCTGGCACTGTCCGACATAGAGGCACCGCTGCCGCCGGCCCATTGGGGCGATATGCGTCAGCATGTGTTTTATGGCGCGCTGTACCATTGGTTCGTGATGTTCCAGAACGGCAAGTACCGCAATTTCCGCCCGCACCGGTCATTGACGGTGACCAAGGAATTCCGGCTGTATCTCAAGCGGTTGCTTCTGATGCCTGCCCAGGCGCTGGAGCGGCGGCTGGCGGAAAGGCGCATCCGAAACGGCGGGTTTCCCTATCATCTGGCGCTCTTGCAGCTCGAGCATGACAGCTCTTTCCAGATGCACTCGCCATTCTCCAGCATGGGCGAGTTTCTGGAGGAGGTGATCCGCGGCTTTGCCGACGGCGCCCCGCGCCACCACCATCTGGTGATCAAGGCGCATCCGCTGGAGGACGGCCGCGCCCAGGTGCGCCGCACCCTGCGCCGGCTGGCGCGCGAGCACGGCATCGAAGACCGGGTGCATTATGTGCGCGGCGGTAAGCTGGCACAGCTGCTGAACGAAGCGCGCACGGCTGTGACCGTCAACTCCACCGCCGGTCAGCAGGTGCTGTGGCGCGGCATTCCGTTGCGGGTGTTCGGGCGGGCTGTTTATGGCAAGCCTGAGTTTGTGTCCGAGCAGCCCATGGCCGAGTTTTTTGCCGCCGCCAGCCGCCCTGACAGCCGCGCCTACAAGGATTACCGGCGGTTCCTGCTGGAAACCTCGCAAGTGCCCGGCGGCTACTACTCCCGCGAGGGGCGCCGCCAGTTGCTGCGCCAGGTGGCCGACATGATGCTGGCGGACGAAGATCCTTATGACGCGCTGCGCTTGGGAACAGCGGCACCGCGGCAACAGTTGCGTCTGGTGACCTGACGCAGCTGCGCCCAAAGACTGGATTTTTCCCTGCTGGCAGGTTAGGTTGCCCCTAAAACTTGAGGCAAACAATAATTGGTCGAGGAGACCGAGCAGTGAAATCCGTTCCCCTTCGCTGGGCGCGTCCAGTGGCGATGCTGGCAGCATTGGCCCTTGCGGCCTCTTGCGGGCTGCCCAAGGTCGGCCCCAACAAGCGCCAGATCTTTGCCGGTTCCGTGCAGCGGGAAGGCGATGCCTTCATCGTCTCCGTCAACGACCGCGTCGCCCGTGCCACCGCCGTTGTGCCCGCCCTTGGCTTTTCCTCCGGCTTCACCTCCGCAGGCCGGCTGACCTCGGACACCATCCGTCCTGGCGACGTGCTGGGCCTGACGGTCTGGGAAAACGTGGATGACGGGCTGCTGGCCGCCGAGGCCACCAACTCCACCGTGCTGGAAGAAGTGCAGGTCGACAGCGCCGGCTATATTTTTGTGCCCTACGCAGGCCGCCTGCGCGCCTCCGGCAATACGCCGGACCAGCTGCGCGAGACCATCACAAAAAAGCTTGAAGACCAGACCCCCGACCCGCAGGTGCAGGTGCGCCGTCTGGCCGGTGACGGCGCCACTGTCAGCCTGACGGGCGCCGTGGGCGGCCAGGGTGTCTATCCGATTGAACGCCCGACCCGGACCCTGTCGTCCATGCTGGCCCAGGCCGGCGGCGTGACGATCCAGCCGGAAATTGCCCAGGTCACCGTGATCCGCGGCCAGGAAAAGGGCAAGATCTGGTTCCAGGACCTGTTCGACCATCCGGAGCTGGATGTGGCCCTGCGCGGCGGCGACCGTATTCTGGTGGAAGAAGACACCCGCTCCTTCACCGCCCTGGGTGCGACTTCGGCCCAGGCGCGGGTGCCATTTGAAAGCCAGGACCTGTCAGCGCTGGAAGCGATTGCCCAGGTGGGCGGGTTGATTTCCACCGCATCCGATCCGACTGGCGTCTTTGTGCTGCGCAACGAGCCTGCCGAGATTGCCAACCAGGTGCTGGGCCGCGATGATCTGATCGGCGCGCAGCGTTTGGTCTATGTGCTGAACCTGACCCAGCCGAACGGGCTGTTTGTTGCCCGCGACTTCGTCATCCGAGATGATGATACGCTGTATGTCACCGAGGCGCCGTATACCCAGTGGACCAAAACGATCTCGCTGCTTGTGACCCCGGTCGGGTCCCTGTCCAGCGTCTCCACCGCGCTTGACGGCTGACACAGCATGCGCCTGAACACGGGCCAAACCAAAGCCGGGAGCCCAGCCTCCCGGCTTTTTGTTTATAACGGCGGCTTTCTAACCCAGCGACGGGTGCGGCGGATCCTGCAGCTGTCCGGCTATGATATCCGGCTGGGCCTGCCGCAGAGCAATGATCTGGTGGGCATCTGGGGAGCTTCGCCCACGGCGCACCGGGGTCTTGCCGTCGCAGAACGGCATGGCTGCGGATTGTTGCGGGTTGAGGATGCGTTTCTGCGCTCGGTTCACCCTGGCCGCGCAGGCGAACCGCCCATGGGGCTGCTGCTGGACCGGTCTGGAGTGCATTTTGATGCCGCCGTGCCTTCGGATCTGGAAAAGCTGCTAGCCAGCCACCCGCTGGATGACGCACATCTGATGCGCCGGGCACGGGATGCGGTTGCCCGCCTCAAGGAAGCGCATCTCAGCAAATACAATGCCTTTGATCCTGCGGCTAGGGTGCCGGAGCCCGGCTATGTCCTGGTGGCGGATCAGGCAAGGGAGGACGCCTCTGTCACCGCATCCGGCGCGGACCGGGCGCGGTTCCTGGAAATGCTGGCCTTTGCCCAGGAAGAACACCCCGGCGCCCGGGTGCTGATCAAGACCCACCCTGAAACCCTGCGGGGCTACCGCGCGGGCTACTACGACGCCAAGGACGCACAAGGCCGGGTGGAGCTGTTCACCGGCAGCACCTCGCCCTGGGCGCTGCTGGAGGGGGCAGTTGGGGTGTATACCGTGTCCTCGCAATTCGGCTTCGAAGCGATCCTTGCAGGCCACAAGCCGCGGATCTTCGGACAGCCGTTTTACGCAGGATGGGGGCTGACCCTAGACGAGGCCCCGCCAGCCCGGCGCCAGCGGCGGCTGACCCGGGCGCAACTGTTTGCGGCGGCGATGATTCTCTATCCCAAGTGGTACGATCCGTTCCGGGATGAATTGTGCAGGCTGGAGACAGTACTTGATAACTTGGAGGCAAGGGCGCGGGCCTGGCGGGACGACCATCGCGGCTGGGCAGCCTCGGGCATGCGGATGTGGAAGCGCAAGCCGCTGCAGAAGTTCTTTGGCGCCGAAACGCGGGTGCTGTTCACCGAAGACCCGGCCAAGGCGCAGGCAAGCGGGCGGATGCGGATGGTCTGGGCCGGCAAGGCGAATGCGGCGCATGATGGCGCTGTGCGGATCGAGGACGGCTTTCTGCGGTCCCGCGGGCTAGGGGCGGAACTGGTGCCGCCCGTGTCGCTGGTGACCGACCGCCAGGGGATCTACTACGACCCGCGCCAGCCGTCGGATCTGGACACGCTGATTGCCCGCCGGGTGGAAATGACCCAGGCAGAGGAGCTGCGGGCCGAGCATCTGGTGCGGTCTCTGGTCCAGGACGGCGTGTCGAAATACAATCTCGGCGGCACCGCCCCTGCCCTTCCCGAGGGCCGCCGGATCCTGGTTCCGGGCCAGGTGGAGGATGACGCCTCGATCCATTGCGGGGCTGGAGCGGTGAGAACCAATCAGGATCTGCTGCGGGCCGCACGGAAGGCCAATCCTGAGGCCGTGATTATCTATAAGCCGCATCCGGATGTGGAGGCGGGCCTGCGCAAAGGCCGGGTTGCAGCAGAGGGGCTGGCGGATGCGGTTGCCTCCCACGCAGACCCCATGGCCCTGCTGGCTAACGTGCAGGAGGTCTGGACGATGACCTCTCTTCTGGGGTTCGAAGCCCTGTTGCGCGGGGTGCCGGTAACCACACTAGGAACACCGTTTTACGCAGGCTGGGGCCTGACTGCCGATCTGGCTCCGGTCCCGCCGTGGCGGCAGGCCCGCGTCACGCTCCTGGGCCTCGCCCATGCGGCGCTGATCGACTACCCGCGCTACTTCGACCCGGTGACCGCCCAGCCCTGCCCGGTGGAAGTGGCAGTGATGCGCCTGCGCGAAGGGCACTTGCCGCACCCGGGGGCCGGCAACCGTCTGCTCTCCAAATTGCAAGGGCTGTTCGCCACCTACGCCCATCTCTGGCGCTGAACGGCCCCCAAACGGAACCGCGGAACTCCCGCGCCTGCAGGTGCCCTGGCTCTGCCAGCGCGCCTTGGCAGCCTTGGGCGTGGCCTGAAACAGGCTCCTGCGACGGGCGGGAGAGCCGGTTCTGCAAGGAAAAGGTTAATCAGCGCAGCGCGCGGGTCCAGCGGTGCAGGATGTCCTTGCCGAGGGGGCGGGTTTCAACCAGCTCAAACCGCGGCGCTTCCTCCAGCCGGCCGATGCCGAGCGCACCGATCGACGGCAACCCCTCGGCACCAATCCCCAGACCAGCAGTGAAGCCGATCAGTTCATCCACCAGATCAAAAGCCAGCAGCGAGGCTGCCAGCGCGCTGCCGCCTTCACAGAACACCCGCGTCAGACCTGCCTGCCCCAGCTGCTGCAGCACATCCGCCGCGTCCAGCTGCACCCCGTGCGACGCACAGGGGATCAGATTGGCACCCAGCCCTTCCCAGGCCTGAATGCGTTCATGATCGGCGCCGTGGCCATGGCAGAGCCAAACTGGCACGTCCTTGGCGGTGCGGGCCATCTGCCCCATCAGCGGCAAGTCCAGGTGGCGCGAGATCACCACCCGCACAGGCTGGTGCTCCACTCCCAGATCGCGCACGGTCAGCGAGGGATCATCAGCACGCGCAGTCCCGCCGCCGACCATCACCGCATCATGGCGCGCGCGCATCGCGTGCACGGCGCGCCGGGCGTCCGGTCCAGTGATCCATTTGCTTTGGCCCGATCCAGTCGCGATGCGCCCGTCGAAACTGGCGGCCAGCTTCAGAGTTACCAGCGGGCGGCCCTGCTCAGTCTTCAGAAAGAACCCGGCATGATCCCGAGCCGCCTGCGCCCCCCATATTCCGGTGACCACCTCGATGCCCGCATCGCGCAGCATCTGAAACCCGTGCCCTGACACACGCGGGTCGCTGTCCTCGATCGCGGCAACAACCCGCGCCACACCGGCATCAATCAACGCCTGTGCGCAAGGCGGCGTTTCGCCGTGATGGGCGCAAGGTTCCAGCGTCACATAAGCCGTGGCGCCGCGTGCGGCCCCGCCAGCCTGCGCCAGTGCCTCGGTTTCTGCATGGGGGCGGCCGCCCGGCCTGGTCCAGCCGCGGCCGACAACGCGGCCGCCCTGCACGATAACGCAGCCCACCGCCGGGTTCGGCCAGCAATTGCCCTGCCCGCGCCGTCCCAGGGACAGCGCCAGCGCCATGAAACGGTGATCAGCGTCCATTATTCTTCCGGTGCAACTGGCGGGCGCAGCTCGTGAACAAAATCCTCGAAATCATCCGCCGCCTGGAAGTTTTTGTAAACGCTGGCAAAGCGCACATAAGCCACGGTGTCGATCCGGGCCAGCGCCTCCATCACGATTTCGCCGATTTTCTTCGAGCCGATATCAGTCTCGCCCATGCTTTCCAGCCGCCGCACGATGCCCGAGATCATCTGATCAATGCGCTCCGGTTCAATCGGGCGTTTCTGCATGGAGATGCGGATCGAGCGTTCCAGCTTGTCGCGGTCGAAATCTTCGCGCTTGCCGCTGGTCTTAATCACCACCAGATCGCGCAGCTGCACCCGTTCGTAGGTGGTGAAACGGCCGCCGCAAGCCGGGCAGAACCGGCGCCGCCGGATCGAAACATGATCTTCGGCAGGGCGTGAATCCTTGACCTGAGTGTCGATATTTCCGCAAAATGGGCAGCGCATCCGCCTGCTCCCTCAATCCTGTCAGCCTATTGTTTGTGCCGGTGTTTGCCCGGTTATCCACAACTATAGGCTACCCTCCAGAATTTGGGTAGAGGTGATTTATAGCCGCTAGATAAAGAGGGTCAAGCCAGATGCGCAGCCACATGCCGCTGGTGCGGACGATCGCGGTGTTCAAACAGGTAGATGCCCTGCCAGGTGCCCAGCACCGGGGCGCCGCGGCTGACAGGGACCGACAGGCTTACCGGCATCATCGCCGCTTTGATATGGGCGGGCATGTCGTCCGGCCCCTCATAGATGTGCCGCAAATAGGCCATTGCGGGATCGGAGGACGGCGGCACCAGGCGCGCAAAGAAGGCCCGAAGATCGGTCTGCACCTCGGGGTCGGCATTTTCCTGGATCAGCAAGGAACAGGACGTATGGCGGACAAACAGGGTCAGCAGCCCATCCTGCAGGCCGGACCCTGTGACCCAGGCCTGCACGTCGCGGGTGAACTCATAAAGCCTCTGGCCGCGCGTCGGAATGGTGAATTCATGCTGCATATAGCTTTTGTGGCGGAACCCAGCCAGGCTGGCAACCGCTGTGCCCCATGAAAGCGGACGCTAAGGCAACCAGCGGTCCCGCCCGGGCAGCCGGTCATAACAATAGGTTTGCGCAGCCGTCACATGCAGATTGTCACCTGCCTCGCGCACATTCAGCGACAGGCTGGAGGACCGGTCAGGAACACCAGGCGGCAGGCCAAAGGCAAATTGCACCGCCTTGCGCCCCGGCCGGTTGACCGAAGGCCCGACCCCGCGCCAGACATAGATGCGCTGATTCACCGGCGCCCGCAGCTGGCGGATCGCAAAATCACCGATGCCGCACCAGTAATCCTGTGCGCCGGTCCCGACCCGGGCCACCACTTCCCAGACACCTTCGGACACTGGCAGCACCTCATGGCGGTTGATTGCCCGCCAGGCGGACGCGGGCATTGGGACAGCCAGAGCCAAGGCCAGCATCCCTGTCAGCCACAGTCTTTTGCGCGTCATCTCAACCTCCCTCTTCTCCGGCCCGGACTGGCAGCGGATCATTCTGATTTCACGGCCGCCCGAACGGTATGAAGCAATATCCGAATGCCTCCTGAACACGCATTGTATCACCAGATTGCAGGCTGTTGACAGACCCGTATCCGCCAGCCGGCGCCGCTGCCGCCAAATTTGCGTCCAGCGTGAACTGAACTGCCGAGCGGCGCCCGGTCGTTTCGCTGGGGCCCAGCCCGCGGGTGATATGCAGATTGCTGTTCCAGGGCACCCGCAGCACGCGCTGCGCGTAATCCGCCGCCCCGCACCAGAAGAGATACCCGTTGCCGGTGTTCGGAATGACTTCGAATACGCCTTCGGATACCGGATTGACCCGGATACTGTGGCGGCTGGTATTGGCAGCTGAACTGTCCGGAAGGGCCATCATCAAAGACGTTGCAAAAAGTGCGGCGGCGGCAAGTTTCATGTCATTTCCCTTTCGTTCAGCGGGGTGCATGCCCGGTCAGGCAGCTCTCCTCCAAGGGTAGGGAAAACTGAAACACAAGCCAGTCACACTGCCGTGCAAGGGCTGGCAAGCGCCGGCTGGTCACTCCGGCCGGCCTCATTCGGCGCCGCTGCCAGCAGCGTAAAGCCGGTATTTTCAGAACCTTGGCCTAGGTCCAGCGGGACCGGTTGACGATCCCCTTTCCGAACAAACAGCCCGCCCTCCGTGACGGCACCGGCGGGCTTCCCCGGCTTGCTGTTCACGCAGTAAGACACATCTTTGTGGAACAATGTGACCGCACCCTCAAAAGGCTGCTGCTTCCACGCAATAGCCATATCCCTGCTGCACCGACATGCTTTCCCCCGGACGAAAACCCAGCGACAGCCAGCCAGTCTTGGGTTCGACACCGCTCCGCTTCGGGTAAAGCGTGAACTGAACCGAAGACCGGCGCCCGGTGGTGACGCTGACATCCCGCCCCCGCACCACGTAAAACCGGTCCATCCAGCCTGCATCCAGCACGCGGCGGGCGTATTCGGCAGCAGCGCACCAGTAATCCCAGGTGCCGCCGGACCCGCGCGGCACCACTTCATAGATCGTGTCATTGACCGGCAGCACCCGCACGCCGCGGGTGGTGGTAAAAGCATCCGCAGCTGCGGGAATGGCGGAAAGGCAAGTCAGGCCTGCTGCGCAAAGGAGGTTTTTCATTCGGAAATATCCCTGTGTTCGCTTCAACATAGGGATTTTCCGCAGCGGCTCCAACAGGCCGGTGCCGCCTTTGCCGCAACCTCTCGCAGATGTGTGAACGCCCGGCTTAGACGCGGGCCGGAAACGGAATGATCTCTGCACTGTCGCGCTGATGGCGCAGCACCCCTTCCAGAATGGCCAGCGCTGCTGCATTCGGGACGGTGCCAGTGTCCGGGTGGAACTTTTCGCGTGCCTGCCGGCGCAGCATATCCTTGGTCTCGACCCCGTCCATTTGCTTAAGCGCATCCCCCTGATCCGCCAAAGCTTCGACCATGAACTGGTTGGCAGTCACCAGATCATTCAGCGACTGAAGCTTTGCAGTCAGCTCCAGCAGAGCCGTGTTCATATCGGTATGTGCAGACATCTTCTTCCCCCCGGAAGGCCAATGGGCAACTGCATTGATTTTAAGGGCCGATGCCGTGCCGGACAATGACAGGGTTAGCAAATGGTTAACGCCTGAGGTCCAGCTCCGGCAGCACCAGATACCCGCTGTAGCGCACCAGCAGGCCGATGCGCGGCAGGCTGGCAGAGATGTCAAACCCCAGATGCCCCTCCGGCGTTTCAAATTCGCTGGAGGCGCTTTGCGGGCAAAGGGTTTGGGGCAGCGGCAGTCCGAACAGCCGGGCCCTCTCCACCGAGACCACCATTGCCCCTTGCTGAACCGAGACGGCCAGGTCCAGTTCGACCAAGCCGAAGCGTTCCACCGCGCGGCCTGTTTGCGGATTGTAGCGCAGGTGCGAGCGGGTCAGGAATTTCCCGAAACTGCGCCGCCATATATGGCCGTTGCCCTGCGGCGTGACGTCCAGCCGGAACCGGGTTTCGCCCATTGGCGGCGGAAAGCCTGCAAGTCCCGCCAGCAGCCGCGCCCAGCGGTTGCCGCCCTCAACCTTGACCCTGCCGTGGCTGCGCTCCGGCGGCTGTGCATGGAACCGCAGCAGGGCCGGCGGCACCTCCAGGTTTTGCGCCGCGATGATGTCGCCAAAGGCATCCCTCATGGCTCAAAGCCACCGTCGGCAAACCGGGCGCGGACCTTCGGGCTTGGGATCATGCAAGTATCAAAGCGGCCGAACAGTCTGTACCGGTTGCGGGCGACGCTGAAGTATAGCGCATCCTTCAGCCGCCCCGGCAGGAACCGGCAGACTGACAGGGCCGGCCAGGGCCAGGGCAGCGCCCGCATCGCCGCAGCAAAGGCATCCAGCCGCTGATAGGTGCAGCCATTGACGATCACCAGATTGGTCTCGAACGTATCCGCCGGGAGGCCGTGTTCGCGGTAAAGCTGCTGGCCTAGCGGCGACTGTGCAGTGGCAAAGGAGAACCGCCCGGCCCGGTCATGGCGCAGCATGAAGTGGAAAAAGCCAGAGCACAGCACGCATTCGCCGTCGAAAACGATGAGGCTCTCTCTTTCTTCGCAGTTAGACAAGGTACAGATCCTTGCATCACATATTGAGAATATCTATTTAGCGACCGTTTGAACCGCGCTTACCAAATGCAGGCAACAATTCATCCGCTATGCTGTCTTCAATTATTTGCAGAACAAGAGGTGCCAGTTCAGGGGCAACGAAATCAGCTTCCAAATGGTACCTACGGAGAAATACTTGATAGTTGCCTTCAAACCATAGCCCCATCTTCAGCGCGTAGGTTTTAGTCTGTTCATCCGCCGAAATGTGCTGCCTTAAACGTTCAGCTATACCGTTCGTCCTTTTGCTTCCCACATAGAGAATGCTGGAATGGCCGCCATTACGTTTAGCCATGAACATTGGATTCGCTCGCGCAGGTCGCACTGCATCGTACCGGGCCAAAGTAGCTATCGGATCATCCCCGCAATCTTTGACCACATAGATCCAGTTTCGGCCTGCTAAATGCCCAAACTCAGGGGCCGCTCCACCCATGTTTCCAGCTATTGGTGGCAGTTCTTCCGCGATCCGAGCTGCACGCGCAAGAGGAATGGCCGCGCTATAGGCGCGGCCAATAGTACCTGCATTTGGCCAGACCACTTACTGATCCAGGAAGCTGCGCAGCTTACGGCTGCGGCTGGGGTGCTTCAGTTTCCTGAGCGCCTTTGCCTCGATCTGGCGGATCCGTTCGCGGGTCACGCTGAACTGCTGGCCAACCTCTTCCAAAGTGTGGTCGGTGTTCATGCCGATGCCGAACCGCATCCGCAGAACCCGTTCCTCGCGCGGGGTGAGCGACGCCAGAACCCGGGTGGTGGTTTCCTTGAGGTTTTCCTGAATGGCGCTGTCCAAGGGCAGCACCGCATTCTTGTCCTCGATGAAATCACCAAGCTGGCTGTCTTCCTCGTCCCCGATCGGGGTTTCAAGGCTGATCGGCTCCTTGGCGATCTTCATCACCTTGCGGACCTTCTCCAGCGGCATCTGCAGCTTTTCGGCCAGCTCTTCCGGAGTCGGCTCGCGGCCGATCTCGTGCAGCATCTGGCGGCCGGTGCGGACCAGCTTGTTGATGGTCTCGATCATGTGGACCGGGATCCGGATGGTGCGGGCCTGATCCGCGATCGAGCGGGTGATGGCCTGACGGATCCACCAGGTTGCATAGGTCGAGAACTTGTAGCCGCGGCGGTATTCGAACTTGTCCACCGCCTTCATCAGACCGATGTTGCCCTCCTGGATCAGATCCAGGAATTGCAGCCCGCGGTTGGTGTATTTCTTGGCGATCGAGATCACCAGGCGCAGGTTCGCCTCAACCATTTCCTTCTTGGCCTGACGGGCTTCTTTCTCGCCCTTCTGGACCTGCTGCACAATGCGGCGGAATTCCGAGATGTCCAGACCGACATACTGGCCGACCTGGGCCATGTCGGCGCGCAGTTCTTCGACCTTATCGGTAGAGCGTTCGATGAACATCTGCCAGCCGCGGCCGGGCTTGCCACCCATGTCAGCAAGCCAGTTCGGGTCCAGCTCGCGGCCACGATAGGCATCAATGAATTCGCGGCGGTTGATGCGGGCCTGGTCGGCCAGCTTGACCATCGAGCTGTCGATCTGCATCACCCGGCGGTTGATGCCATACAGCTGGTCAATCAGCGCCTCGATCCGGTTGTTGTGCAGGTGCAGCCCGTTCACCAGTTCAACGATTTCCGAGCGCAGCGCCTGATAGGTCGCCTCGTCCTGACTGCTGAAGGAGCCGTCCTCGTTCAGGGTTGCCGAGATCCGGCTGTCCTGCATTTCGGACAGCTGCGCAAAGTCGGTCGAGATCCGCTCAAGCGTGACCAGCACCCGGTCCTTAAGCGCGGCCTCCATCGCAGCCAGCGACATGTTGGCCTGTTCATCTTCGTCGTCGTCGTCATCGCTGGCAATCGGGTTGCCGTCGGCGTCCAATTCCGGACCTTCTTCCTTGGCCGGCTTGGCCGCCGCTGCCACGGCGGACGTGTCGACAACCGGGGTCTCGTCCTCGCCGTCCTCATCCAGCTGGTTGCCAAAGGTGGTCTCCAGGTCGATGACGTCGCGCAGGAGGATGTCCTCGGACAAAAGTTCGTCGTGCCAGATGGTGATCGCCTGGAAGGTCAGCGGGCTTTCGCACAGGCCCAGAATCATCGTGTTGCGGCCGGCTTCGATCCGCTTGGCGATGGCAATCTCGCCTTCACGGCTCAGAAGCTCAACCGAGCCCATCTCGCGCAGATACATGCGCACCGGGTCATCAGTGCGGTCCAGCTTTTCAGCCTGGGCGCCGGCCAGCGCAACCTCGCGCGGGCCTTCGGTGGTCACAAGGTCGGTGGTGCCCTTGTTCTCTTCTTCCTCGGCCTCTTCGTCCTCGATGATGTTGATGCCCATTTCGCTGAGCATCGACATCACGTCTTCGATCTGTTCCGAGCTGACCTGATCCGGCGGCAGAACCTGATTGAGCTGATCGTAGGTGATGTAGCCTTTCTCGCGGGCTTCCGCGATCATCTTCTTGACCTGAGTCTGGCTCATGTCGAGTGAGATTTCGGCATCCTGATCGTCAGGTTTGCGGTCGTCGGTGTCTTTGGCGGCCATTCATTGCTCCTACTCAGGGGCTGCGGGGCGATTCGGGTCGCGCGAATCATTAGCGCGATTCTCTGATTCGTCACCCCGTTTACCCAATTTTCCTGTGCTCTTCCTTAGCAAAACGCAGAATCAGGCAATCTGTGTCATTTACCGGAAAAGCCGATCCGGTCCAAAAGGGCGCCAAATGCGTCGCGCTCATCCCGGTTGAGCCGCGCGCCGTTCTCGCCCACATCATACTGCGCCTGGTCCTCATTCTCGCTGCGCACTGCCTTATTCTTAGCCTCGGCTGCCTGCCGCAGCCGCCAGGTCAGCGCCTCATCAGCAAGCCCGCCCAGATCCTCTTCGGCTTCCGCCAATTCCGCGTCCAGCCCGCGCCGCGCCTCAAGCTTTGCAAGCTCCTCGGCCAGGGTCATGCTGGCCAGTTCGGTGTCGCCGGGTTTGCGCAGGCAGGGGGTGATAGCGACATGGCGAAGCGCAAAGAGGTTTTCAAGGGCATGCGGCCCCAAAGACCAGTCTATTTCCTCACGCAGACGCTCCGGTGCATTGATGCCGTGGCGCAGCACCATGTCGCGCAGCACCGCCAGATCCGGGTCGGCGCATTGCAGGCGTTCCAGGCTGGTCTCGAATTCCGGGATCACGTCGGGGGTGGTGATGGCGGTGGCCAGGATCACCGCCTCGCGCATGGCGGCAAAGTATTCATCCTCGGCGCCTGCCACCAGCGAGGCACGGGTGGTCGCCCGCGGCTGCGGAATCGGGCCAAAGCCCTTGCCGGGTTTCCAGGGTGGACGGCTGCCATCGCGGAACCCGCCGCCGCGGGAACCGCGCTGCTGGAAACCGCCCTCGCCGCCGCCGCTGCGGTTACTGCGGAACAGCTGCCAGCGCATTTCCTTGACGTCTTCGCCGTAATGCTTGCGGATCGACGGGTCGCGGATCAGCTTTATCTTTTCCCGCAAGGATTTATCCAGAGACGCCTTGCGCTCAGGGCTGTCGAACACCTTGCCCTCGGTCTCGCGCTGCCACAGCAGCTTGACCATCGGTATTGCCTGATCCAGCACCGCCTGCACCGCCTCAGGGCCCTGGCTGCGGATCATGTCATCGGGATCCTTGCCTTCCGGCATGATGGCAAAGCGCAGGGATTTTCCAGCCTCCAGCAAGGGCAGCGCAAGGTCAATCAGCCGCATCGCAGCGCGGATGCCCGCCTTGTCGCCGTCCAGCGCGATGATCGGCTCATCCGACATCCGCCACAGCATCTGCAGCTGGTTTTCGGTGATCGCAGTGCCCAGCGGCGCGACCGAGGACTGAAAACCGCCTTCGGCCAGCGCAATCACATCCATATAACCTTCGGCAACGACCAACGAAGATCCCCGCCCCGACGCCGCCCGCGCAGGCCCGTGGTTATACAGGCTGCGGCCCTTGTCGAACAGCTCGGTCTCGGGTGAGTTCAGGTATTTGGCGTTGTCGTTCGGGTCCATCGCCCGGCCGCCAAAGGCAACCGCCCGGCCACGCGCATCGCGGATCGGGAACATGATCCGGTTGCGGAAGGTGTCATAAGGCTTGCCGCCCTTGGTCGAGGGTTTGGCCAGCCCTGCCCCGATGATCAGGTCTTCGGGCACGTTCTTGCCGCGCAGGCCGTCCCACAGGTTCTGCCAGCCGTCGGGGGCAAAGCCGATCTCCCAGCGGTCCAGCGCCGGCGGGGTCAGGCCGCGTCGCTGCAGATAGGCACGGGCGTCATGGGCGACGCTGGTTTTCAGCTGCAGGCGAAAGAACTGCACCGCCTGCTCCATGACGTCTGCCAGCAGCGCCCGGCGATCCTGTTTCTCCTGCGCGCGCGGGTCACGCTTGGGCATCTCCATGCCCGCTTCCTGCGCCAGGATTTCCACCGCCTCCATGAAACCGACATTTTCGGTCTCCTGAACAAACTTCAGCGCGTCGCCCTTGGCGTGGCAACCGAAGCAGTAATAGAACCCCTTGCGGTCCTCGACATGAAAAGAGGCGGTTTTTTCGTGATGGAACGGGCACGGGCTCCAAAAATCACCTTTGCCCGGCTGCGACTTGCGCTGATCCCACATGACCTTGCGCCCGACAACATCAGAGATACTGATACGGGTGCGCAATTCATCCAGAAAGCCGGGCGGCAGGGACATATCAGTTCGACTTCAGCTGTTTCTGCATGGCCTGGATCTGATCCCAGTTCTGCAGGCACTGCTCTTCGAACAGCGCGCCGAGGTCGGCGTCCTTCAGGTCGCGCCGCTTCATTGCGTAGACGTGGCTCGTCAACTGCGGGATCGCATTGGAATAGGTCTTAGGCCAGTCCGGCTCGCTGTCCAGAATCGCCTGCTCCACCTCCTCCTGCTTCACCCGGTCCAGCCGCGCCTGCTGCACTGCGGCCATGACCTGGCCCTGGTAGTTGCAGCTTCGTTCTTTGGTTTCAGAAGCATAGGCCGGAGCCGCCAGTAAGGCGGCTGCAAGGGCAATGCGGATCATAGATACGCTCCGGGAATCAGTTGGTGATCCCCAGAGATTACCCCCGCGCCGCGACAGCTTCCATCGCTGTTTTCAAATCATGCACAAGCGTTTTCGCCATCGAGCGGAACACCATGATCTGAAACGCCTGCGGGCCGGTGCGGGTCACAGACGCCATCATGTGCTTCAGCTCGGCCCGTGCAGTATGGCCGCGTTTAAAGACCTGATTGCGCAAGTCGACCGGCACCAGACGCGCCAGTACATCTTCTGCCCCCTCGCCCTCCAGCTTCACCACCGCCCAGGCGTCGCTCTGATCGGTCAGGGCCGCGTGTTTGGCCAGCTTGGCATCCGGTTCCGGCCCCATCAGCAGCGCCATGTCCCGGCCGAACCAGACCGCGCGGCTGCCCGCCTTGCCGGTCGCCCGGTTCGCGGCCGGGAAAGCCATGCCATGGGCGTCTTCGAGCGCCTTGCTCAGCTTTTCTTGCTGGCCCTTGAAGGAGGCAACGATCCACATCGCACCAGGATGCTCCTCAGTCAGGCTCATGCCGCCGATGGTTGCGGGAACCAGCCCTTCACAGGGGCTTTTTGCAATCAGTTCAGCCACGGGCACGCCCTCCTTCCGGGTCAAAGAACACTGGCGACACAACCTCGCACAGGGTATCAACGCCGCGCATATGATCGACCAAGCGCACGGTTTCGCCGATCCGGTCGGGGCCTTCCTTCAGGAAAGCCAGGCCAATCGGATGCCCCAGCGTTGGCGAATAGCCGGCCGAGGTCACATAGCCCTGGTCATAAATCCGCTCGACCGGATCGCCCGGCGTGAACAGATGCGCACCTGCGGTGATCTCCTTAGCAGCACCCACAGGTTTCAGGCCCACCAGACGCATCCGATCCTCGGCCATCAGCCCCTCGCGGGTGGACATGGGCTTGCCCAGGAAATCCTTTTTCCTGGACATCATCCCCTGCAGGCCAAGGTCAAAGGCGGTCACGGTGCCGTTGATCTCCGCGTGCGTAATCAGGCCCTTTTCAATCCGCAGCACGTTCAACGCTTCCATACCATAGGCACCGCCGCCCATGGCTTCGGCCCGCTTCAGCAGCTCGCGGTACAGGCTCTCGCCATAGCGCGCAGGCACGGCCACCTCATAGGCGTGTTCGCCGGAGAAAGAGATACGGAACAGCCGCCCCTTGACGCCCAGCACAGTCGCCTCGCCGCAACCCATGAAGGGCCAGGTCCCGCCGTTCACATCCTCGTCCAGCAGGTTGTTCAACAGTTCCTGAGATTTCGGTCCGGCTACGGCAAACTGCGCCCATTGCTCGGTCACCGAGGTGAACCGCACGTCCCAATCCGGGTAAAGCACCTGGGAGACAAACTCCATATGCGCCATCACCTGCCCCGCCGCAGCAGTTGTGGTGGTCATCACATAGTGGTTTTCACCCAGCCGCGCGGTGGTGCCGTCATCCATGACAAAGCCATCTTCGCGCAGCATCAGCCCATAGCGCACCTTGCCCGCCTTCAGCGTACTGAAGGTGTTGGTGTAGAGATGATCCAGAAACTTGCCCGCATCCGCACCCTGGACGTCGATCTTACCCAGGGTGGAGACATCGCAGATGCCCACCGCATTGCGCACCAAGGTCACCTCGCGGTCGCAGGACTGGCGCCAGCTGGTCTCCCCTGGCTTCGGGTAATAGGCGGCACGGTACCACAGGCCCACCTCCAGCTGATGCGCCCCTCGCGTCTCGCTCTCGGCGTGCGAGGTCAGGTAACGCTGCGGCTTGAAACCCTCATTCGTGGCCCCAGCCCCGATGGCGCCGATCGCCACAGGCACAAACGGTGGGCGGAACGTGGTGGTGCCGGTCTCAGGAATAGTCCGCCCCGTCGCATCGGCCAGCACCGCTAGCGCTGCAACGTTGGAGTTCTTGCCCTGATCCGTCGCCATCCCTTGGGTGGTATAGCGTTTCATATGCTCGACCGAGCGGAAGTTCTCAACCGCCGCCTGTTTCACATCCTTAACGGTCACGTCGTTCTGAAAGTCGAGCCAGGCGCGGCCCTTGCCCGGCACTGCCCAGAGCGCGGCGATGCGGTAGGGATCATCCTCCGCATCCGTCAAATCACCGGCAGTGGATTTCAGGCCCAGCGCTTCCAGCACCTTAGCCGCAGCATCCGCGCCTTCGCGCAGCGCACCTGCGGTGGAAAATGTGCCGTTGCAGGCCCCCGCCGCGACCATGCCCGGTACGGCACCCTCTGCGGGAACAAAGGCCAGCACATCGCGTTTCCACACCGGGCGGCTGTTCAAATGGCAGGTCAGATGCACCGAAGGGTTCCAGCCGCCGGACATCGCCAGACAGTCGGTCTGGATTTTCTCCTCGCCCTTGACCGAGCGCACAGTGATGCTTTCAACCCGCTGCCGTCCGGCGGAACCGCAAACCTGCGCGCCCTTGATCACCTGATACGGCCCGCTATCCGGTGCCTCATGGCGGCTGTCGATCACCGCCGCAATATGCACGCCTGCCTCTGCCAAATCGCGCGCAGTGCGGTGTGCCTGATCGTTGTTGGCAAATACGGTGACCCGTTCGCCCGGCGCCACACCCCAGCGGTTCAGATAGGCACGCACGGCGCCAGCCATCATGATGCCAGGGCGGTCATTGTTGCGAAACGCCACCGGGCGCTCAATCGCACCCGCCGCCAGCACCGCGTGTTTGGCCGCAATCCGCCAGAAGCATTCGCGCGGCAGGTGGCTGCCTTTCAGCGAGTGCCGTCGCGGCAGATGATGCGAGACCCGCTCCAGCGCGCCATAGGTGCCCTGGTCATAGGCGCCGGTGACAGCAGTACGCGTCATCAGCCGCACATTGTCCATCGCGTCCAGCTCGGCCAGCGCTTCGGCGGCCCAGTCATGGCCCGGCTTGCCGCCGATCTCCTCACGCTCGGCCAGAAGGCGCCCGCCCATGCGGCTGTCTTCCTCGCACAGGATCACATCCGCCCCGGCCCGGCCAGCCCTCAGCGCCGCCATCAGCCCAGCCGGGCCAGAGCCGATCACCAGCACATCGCAAAAGGCAAAGGCTTTCTCATACCGGTCCTGATCCGCCTCCCCGGACAGCGCGCCAAGGCCCGCCGCATTGCGGATCATCGGCTCATAGAGCTTTTCCCAGAACGCCGCCGGCCACATGAAAGTCTTGTAATAGAAACCAGCAGTAAAGAACGGTGCCGCCAGATCGTTCACCGCCATCACATCGCGTTCGACCGAGGGCCAGCAGTTCTGGCTGCGGGCCTCCAGCCCTTCGAACAGCTCCTGCTGGGTGGCACGCACATTGGGATCCTGCTCACCGCCGGTGCCGGTGGTCACCAGCGCATTCGGCTCCTCGCTGCCCGCAGTCAGCACCCCGCGCGGACGGTGGTATTTGAACGACCGTCCCACCAGATGCACATCATTGGCCAGCAGCGCCGCGGCCAGCGTGTCCCCTTCCAGCCCCATCATATGACGGCCATTGAAGGAGAAGGTGATCGGCTTCGCGCCCTGGTTCAGCCCCTTGCCTGGAAGTCTCATGCCTTACCTCCCAGCCCGGCCTCGGACGCCAATTGCACCGCCAGAACCTCATGGGTCGCTGTATTGCGGGTGACCTTCAGCCAGGAATTGCAGCCCATTTCGTGATACCACAGCTCATCCAGCGGCCCCGCCGGGTTCTCGCGCAGGTTCACATAGCCGTGCCAATCGTTCAGACCGGCGCCCTCAGACGGGCGCTCCAGCGCGGCCCCTTTATAATAGAATTCGCGGCGGTCCCTTTCACCGCAGAGCGGACAGGTAATTCTCATGACCGGCGCTCCTTCATCTTTTCAAAAATACTCCGGGGGTGAGGCCGCAAGGCCGAGGGGGCAGCGCCCCCTGCCACGGCAGAGGCAAACTCAATGCAGGTTATGCTGCGCACCGGTCCCCTCCTCATCCATCAGGCCATGACCGCTGCGGAAGCGATCCAGCTTCAGTTTCGTGGCTGCCCCGTGCGGGCGGTCCGTGGCAATCAGATGCGCATAAACATGGCCCGAACCCGGCGTCGCTTTGAAGCCGCCGTAGCACCAGCCGCAATTCAGATAGAGGCCGTCAATCGGCGAATGGTCGATGATGGGCGAGCCATCCGGCGTCATGTCCATGATGCCACCCCAGCTGCGCAAGAGCCGCGCCTTGCTGACCGCGGGCACCATCGCCACAAAGCTTTCCATCGTGTGCTCGACCATCGGCAGATTCCCCCGCGCGGCATAAGAGCTGTAGAAATCCAGATAGCTGCCAAAGACCAATCCGCCCTTGTCCGACTGGCTGATGTAGAGATGCCCCTCGGCAAAGGTGATTACATGATCCACAATGGGCTTCAGCCCTTCCGAGACAAAGGCCTGCAGCACGTGGCTTTCGATCGGCAGCGTCAGGCCCGCCATCGCCGCTACCTGGCCAGAGCGGCCTGCAGCCGCAAGCGCCACTTTCTTGGCACGGATTGGCCCGCGCGCGGTCTGCACGCCGACAACCTTGCCGCCTTCCAGGTCGATGCCGGTGACTTCGCAGTTCTGGATCAGGTCCACGCCGCGCATGTCGGCACCGCGGGCATAGCCCCAGGCCACCGCGTCATGGCGTGCAGTCCCTGCCCGGCGCTGCATCAGCCCGCCCATGATCGGGAAACGGTTATTGTCGAAATTCAGGAACGGCGCCAGCTCGCGCACCTGCGCGCGGCTCAGAAGCACCGCGTCGTCTCCCTGATTGATTATCGAGTTGCCCCGCCGCACTGCGGCATCGCGTTGGCCGTCATTGTGGTAAAGGTTGAGGATACCGCGCTGGGACATCATCGCGTTGTAGTTCAGATCCTGCTCCATCCCTTCCCACAGTTTCAGCGAGTGGGAATAGAACTCGGAATTGCCCGGCAAGTAGTAGTTGGCGCGCACGATGGTGGTGTTGCGCCCCACGTTGCCGCCGCCGAGATAGCCCTTTTCAAGCACCGCGACATTGGTGATGCCGTGTTCTTTGGCCAGGTAGTAGGCGGTAGCCAAACCGTGGCCGCCGCCGCCGATAATCACCACGTCATATTCGGACTTGGGCTCGGGGTCGCGCCAGTGCGGCGTCCAGCCCTTGTTTCCGGTGAGCCCCTCTTTGAGCACACGCCATCCCGAAAACCGCATGTCATCCCTCCCCGTCAAATCACTTCCGATGCCCGGAAAAAGGCGGCCCGGACCCTGGCGGCATTGCTACCCGCTTTCGCCTGCTGCTCCTAGCCCCAAGGATCAATTTGCGGCAGTTCAGCACGGCTTTGCCGCAAATCACACAAACTAATCACTTGTGTCTAGTGGTAATTGCGACAGGCCGTGCCGTATTCCGGATCACTTACAAAAAACGGGACGGAGAGCTTCCCCTCCGTCCCGGCCCTAGTCTTAAGCGCCTGCAGGCTGGTCAGAGGCCCTTGGCGTGATAGCTCTTGGCGACCTTGTCGATCGACACCAGATAGGCGGCGGTGCGCAGGTCGGTCACGTCATCGCGGCTGTGCCAGACCTCGCGCATCGACTGGTAGGCAACCCGCATGGTGTCATCCAGGCCCGAGCGCACCAGTTCCAGCTCGCCCGCGCCCTTCAAGTACTTGTCCTTGAAGTTCGGCGACATCGACCATGTGGTCCCCATCACATCATCCAGACGCTGCAGCTCGTCGATCACCAGCTGGTGGCGCGCTTCTTCCTGGCGGCGCTGCATCCGTCCGAAACGGATGTGGGACAGATTCTTCACCCACTCAAAGTAGGACACCGTCACACCGCCCGCGTTGGCATACATGTCGGGAATGATCACGCAGCCCTTCTTGCGCAGGATGTCGTCCGCACCGGCAGTCACCGGGCCGTTTGCAGCCTCGATGATCAGCGGCGCCTTCACGCGCTCGGCATTGGAGAGGTTGATCACCCCTTCCAGCGCCGCCGGGATCAGGATGTCGCATTCCTCTTCCAGCAGCAGTGCGCCGTCTTCCACATACTGGGCATCCGGGTAGCCGGACACGCCGCCATGCTTAACTATCCAGTTGCGCACACCCTCAACGTCCAGGCCGTCGGGGTTCGACAGCCCGCCGTCCCGCTCGATGATGCCAGTGATCCGCGACCCATCTTCCTCGGACAGGAATTTGGCCGCGTGATACCCCACATTGCCAAGCCCCTGAACAATGATCCGCTTGCCATCCAGCTTGCCGGTGAGGCCTGCCGCCGCCTTGTCTTCCTCGTAACGGAAGAATTCCTGCAGCGCATATTGCACGCCGCGGCCCGTGGCCTCGACCCGGCCCGAGATACCGCCGGCGTTCAGCGGCTTGCCGGTGACACAGGCCTTGGCATTGATGTCTGTGGTGTTCATGCGGGCGTACTGGTCAGCGATCCAGGCCATCTCGCGCTCGCCGGTGCCCATGTCGGGCGCAGGCACGTTCTGCGACGGGTGGATCAGGTCGCGCTTGGCCAGCTCATAGGCAAAGCGGCGGGTGATCAATTCCAGCTCGTGTTCTTCATATTCGCGGGGGTCAATGCAAAGCCCGCCCTTGGAGCCGCCGAACGGCGCCTCCACCAGGGCGCATTTATAGGTCATCAGCGCCGCCAGCGCCTCGACCTCGTCCTGGTTTACGCCGGTGGCATAGCGGATGCCGCCCTTGACGGGCTCCATATGTTCGGAATGGACCGAGCGGTAGCCGGTGAATGTGTGCATGGCGCCGCGCAGGCGCACCCCGAACCGCACCGTATAGGTCGCATTGCAGACCCGGATCTTTTCCTCCAGCCCCGGCGGCAGATCCATCAGGGACACGGCCCGGTTAAACATCAGGTCCACGCTCTCGCGGAAGCTCGGCTCTGTGCGGCTGCTCATCTAAAATCTTCTCCGTGCTCAAACATCGACTCGATGCCGATGATGCCTTCACTCTATGCAGAGAAGATTAAGGAGTGCGACCTTTTTGACCATTCCCTGCCAAAAAGATTCGCATTTTAGCCAAAGCTTCACGATTCGCCGTTTACCCCGGACCATTGTCGCCCAGGCCGCGACAACCCCGCAGAATGCGCGGCAATTGGAAACTTAAATCATTACAATCGCATGTTTTTCGGCGCAAACCCGCCCCAATTCCGCCACGTTCAGCGACCATTAATTATGTGTAAATTCCACGTCTAGAGCCGGGCTGATCTATCCAAGAGCCGGCGGGGGGGGTGTTCAAATGCGTAGACGTCACAAGGGTTCAACAGCGCTGAGCAGCCCGCTCATGCGACGCTGCCTGGCCAAGGCAAAAGCCTTCCTTCGGGACGAGGACGGTGTGCTGGCCGAACCAACATGTTTTACTGTTGTCTCCATGGTCGCAGTCGGCGCCATTGGAATTGATCTGATGCGGCTTGAGCGTGATCGCGCCAATCTGCAATACACGCTGGACCGGGCCGTGCTGGCAGCAGCAGATCTTGATCAAACCCTGGATGCCGATGTAGTCGTATTGGATTATCTGACTAAAGCGGGACTTGAACAATACTATTCTGCCCCCATCGAAAATTCGGGCCTCGGATACAAGAGCGTCGAAGCGACGATAAACACCAGTTTCGACACACACTGGCTGGATATGATGGCTTTCAGGATAGCCGAAAGCCCTGAAGGTATAGACATTCCAATCACCGCCACCTCCCGCGCTGAAGAGAGCATCGACGGTCTGGAAATCTCGCTGGTGCTGGACGTATCCGGTTCGATGACCCGCAACAGCCGCCTGACCAATCTGCAGGCTGCGGCCAAGGATTTCATCGACACCATGGTGGCAAACACCACCGATGGAAAAATGTCGATCTCAATCGTGCCCTACGCTACGCAGGTTTCAGTCGAGAAAAATCTGATCGAACAATACAATTTGGACAAAGTGCACGACCATTCGTACTGCGTGAACTTCGACGGCCCCGATTTCAATACGACCAGTCTGTCCACCGGTGAACCGTTGGAGCAAACGATGCATTTCTCGCCCTGGTCCAGCTATGACCGGCGCGACAACAATTCGCAGCTTGTCGATTCGCCTGTATGTGTTGAAGCCAGCGATACTTCCCGCGCAATCCTGCCGTTTCAAAAGGATGCAGCGACACTCAAGACCTTCATCGACAATCTGTGGGGCGGTGGCAATACTTCTATCGATATCGGAATGAAATGGGGCACCACGCTGCTGGATCCCTCAGCACGGCCGGCAATCAGCGCACTGACTGCAGGCTCGACCGCCTCTATCCCGAACGATTTTTCAGCCCGTCCGTCGGCCTACACCGATCCCGACACAATAAAAGTCATCGTACTGATGACTGATGGCCAGAACACTTCACAGTATTATGTTGAAAGCGATCACCGCGAGGGTGTCTCTGATGTCTGGTATCACGCCGGAGAAGACCGCTATTCAAGCTACTATCCGCCTTATAACCAGTACCGCTGGCAAGGATACAGCGGCTGGAAGAACACCCCTTACAAAGGCGACGAGTCTGTGAGGCTCGGTTATCCTGATCTTCTGGCTGATACCCCGCTGAAATACTTGTATAAAAACATCTACAACTGGATGAGTTCGGCCAAATCCACCTGGTACTACGGCGTTTACCACTCCTACGGCAACTCAGAAAAAAACACCCGCACCCGCAGTATCTGCGAGGCGGCTAAGGATCAGGGCATTATTGTCTACACCATCGGCTTCGAGGCGCCCAGCAACGGGGTGGCGGTGCTGCAGGACTGCGCCAGCTCAGACTCCCACTACTTCGACGTGCAGGGCCTGGAGATCGCCGATGCCTTCTCCTCCATCGCAACCTCAATCCGCCAACTGAGGCTGACCCAATGATCCGCTGCGTCACACAAAAACTGCGCCGGTTCAGGGCACACGACGATGGCAACGCCTCTGTTGAATTCGCTGTCGTTATCCCCGCTTTTTTACTGGTACTGATGTCGACGGTGGAACTGGGGCTGATAAACCTGCGTCATTCACAGCTGGAACGCGCCTTAGATCAAACTGTACGCGACATTCGTCTGAACACTGGCGCCAACAAGGACCACGCGCAAATTCGCGACGAAATTTGCGAGCTTTCCGGGTTCATTGACGATTGCGCGTCATCGCTGAAGCTTGAAATGGTGCGAGCCGACCCGTTCAATTGGGCAGGGATTGATCCAGATCCCGATTGCATCAACCGGATCGAAGAAGTGAACCCAGACGTAACTTTTGAACACGGTCAATCCAACGAATTGATGCTCGTCCGTGCCTGCATGAAATTCAATCCTATCCTGCCCACTTGGGGCCTGGGTGCAAGCCTGCACAAGGACGGTGACGGCCGGATCAGCCTGATCGCAACATCTGCATTTGTTCAGGAACCGAGGTGAGCCATGCTGACAGCCTTGATACAGAAAACCCCGTGCATTGCGCAGCCCAGAAATCTGCGCGCATTCCGGCGCGGAACCGAGGGCAACGTATCGGTGGAATTCGCCATTTATGCACCGTTGCTGCTCGCGATGTTTGCTTCCATCTACACCTTCTTTGACGCTTTCCGCCGCGACAGCGTCAATCTCAAAGCTGCCTACACCATCTCAGACCTGATCTCACGCGAGACAACCGCGATCAACGACGACTACCTCGACAGCATGTATGAAATGGCCAAGCTGCTTATCCGGCAGGATTCGCAGCTTGGCCTGCGGGTATCAGTGGTGCGCTGGGACGATGATGACGCGAAATACTATGTAGACTGGTCTGAAGTCCGCGGCACGTCCGATACCACATGGACTGACGCCACCATCAACACTGTCTCCGGCAAACTTCCGGACATGCCGGATCAGGAACGGGTCATTCTGGTGGAAACCTTCAACGAGATGGCGCCTGCGTTCGATGTCGGCCTGCCGACGCTGAATCTGGACAATTTCATCTTCACCCGCCCGCGTTTTGCCCCGCTTGTCGTCTTCGAAGGCAGCGCCACGGGTTCCGGCAGCCACAATGACGGCGGTGAAGGCACCGATTAAAGCGCCCGGCGCGGCCTCAGTGGCCGCGCTGCGCCAGCATTGCCGCCAGGATTTCCGACATCGCCTTGCCTTGCGACCCGGGCGTCACACCACCGATACCGATCCGGCGGCCCGACCGCCACCACAGCCCGGGCATCCAAATTCTGGAGCCGTGCGCGCCGGTCCGGATCAAAAACCCATTGGACGGCTTAAAAGCAAAAAAGCCGCGGTCAATGGCCTCGATATCTTCAACCCTGGCAATCAGCTGGCCATTTGAACAGCGCAGTTCCTCTGCCGTCAGCTCGATCCGGTGCACAGTTGCCTGCCACATCCGGGCCGCCAGCCACAGTGCCGCTGCGCCAATCGCCAGCAGGAACACCAGCCATGCAGGCGACGGCGGCGCCGCAAATGCCACATACAGCAGCAGGCAGCCGGTCAATCCCAGCATCGCCGTGCCCATGATCCGCCGTCCGCCGGAGGCTTCAATTGTGGCCAGGATCTCGTTGTTCATCCGCTGCTCCCCTTGCTGCTGCGCCGGGCATAAACCGGATCTGGCAAAGAAAACAGCCCCCGCCGAAGCGGGGGGCTGGATGCGGCCGTGCAGTTCAGGGAAACTTATTCCGCTGCAGCGCGGTGCACGACAACCTCGTAGCCCGGCTCTTCCGGTTCATCGTCCACCATTTCCGGCGGGAAGCCCGGCGCCCGGATGTCCAGACCGGTGGCATCTTCCAGACGGCGGATGATATTGGGCGACAGCTCGCGGTCGCCATAGCGGGTGATGCCATCCTCAAAGATCTTCACCATCAGCGGGCTGACCTCCAGCGGCACATTTGCCCGGTCGGCCACCTCCTGGAACAGGCCCACATCCTTTTTCACCAGATCCATGGTAAAGGAAATATCCCGGCTGCCGTTCAGGATCACCTGGCTTTCGGTGACATGCGAGAACGAATTGCCCGAGCTGATCTTGATCGCCTCATAAGCCACGTTCAGATCCATGCCCGCCGCCTTGGCGGTGACCAGCGCCTCGGCATTTGCGACCAGATGCACGGTGGCCAGATAGTTGGTCACCACTTTCAGCACTGAGGCCGAGCCCAGATCGCCGGTGTGCAGGATGCGGCGGCCCATGGTGGTCAGCAGCGGCAGGATGGTGTCAAAGGTATCGCGGTCGCAGCCCGCAAAGATCGAAATATTGCCGGTGCCGGCCCGGTGGCAGCCGCCGGAAACCGGGCAATCAACTGCGCGGCCTCCCTGTTCGATCACCATCGCGCCCAGGCGCTTTGCCTCGGCTTCATCGGTGGTGGACATTTCCATCCAGATCTTGCCTTCGGTGACTTCCGGCAGCATCTGCATCATCACCGCGTCCGACGCCGCCGGCGATGGCAGGCAGGTGATCACCGCATCGCAGTCACGCATCAGCTGTGCCGGGCTTTCCCCCTGCTTGGCCCCCTTATCCACAAAGCTCTGCACCAGATCCGCGTTCAGATCGAGCACAGTCAGGTCCACGCCGTTGCGCAGCAGGCTGCCGGACAGTTTGCCGCCAACGTTGCCAAGGCCGATAAAGCCGACTTTCAAAGTGGTTGCCATTTCGAGTTTCTCCTCCCGGGGCTAATCTTCTGCGATATGGCTAGCTTGACCTCCGCTAAAACAAAAACGAATAATAGCGCGGTCTGCCCCTAAGAATTTTTGCAACGCTAATGTCCGATCTACCCAATCTCGTCTGGCTGCGCGCGTTTGAGGCCGCCGCCCGCCTGCAAAGCTTCACCGCCGCGGCGGAAGAGCTGCGGCTGACCCAGGCCGCCGTCAGCCATCAAGTGCGCAGCCTCGAGAAAAGCTTTGGCATCACTTTGTTTATCCGCCGGTCGCGTCACCTGGAGCTGACAGAGCTGGGCCACGCCTATTACCCGTCGGTCGCGCAGGCGCTAACGGATATCGCTTACTCCACCCGCGGCCTCCTGGGGCATGCACAGACCCGCACGGTGACGATACGGGCACCGGTCTCGACTGCCGTCCTGTGGGTGGCGCCGCGGCTGGGGGCGTTCCACGCCGCCAATCCGCACATCCGCATCCGGCTGATCTCTGCCGTCTGGGCTGACAGCACCCAGGACGAGGACGTGGATATCGACCTGCGGCTCGGGCCATCCGGCTGGTTCGGCCGCCGCGCGCATCTGCTCTCGACTGAGACCGTGATCCCTGTGGCGCAGCCGCTGCTGGCCAAGCGGCTGCAGTCGGTGGATCAGCTGTTCGACCAAACGCTGATCCATATCCACGGCTATCAGGACCACTGGCTGCGGCTGTCGGAGCAGGAGGGCGTGCCGCTGAAGGACCGCAGCGCGCCGCTCTATGTGGACACGTCGCTGGCGGCGATTGAGATGGCCGCCTCCGGTGCCGGCACCGCCATGCTGATGCGCCGTTATGCAGAACTCCCGCTGTCGCAGGGCCGGCTCGCCCCGGTGCTGGGCGCGGAGATCCCGATGGGTCAGGGCCACTACCTGATGCCCGCCGCCGGAGAGGCCCCGAACAGCGCCGAAGTCACCATGACGCGGGACTGGATTGTATCCCTGTTCAGCTGATCGCCCCTCCTCTTGCCGGCGCCGGAATTGCCGGATAGCGTCTGCCCATGCCCTGGCCACAGAACACCCCGCCCCAGCGCGACGGCGATGCAGCCGCAGGGATCGAAGTCACCGATGATTTCGAGCGGTTCTCGCAGCGCAACGACATCTTCACCCGCGCGTTCTGGGACAAGCGGGTGAAATCCAAACACACGATGAAATTCTTCTCCTCTTACCGGATGGAAGCCGCCCCGCGGCGCGGGGACGGCTTCAGCCAGCGCGACTTTGCGCTGCGCAACGCCGCCTGGCTGATCTCCGACATAGTCTCGGACCGCCGCGCGCATGAAGGCATCCGCGAGGGCTTTCAGGCCGCCATCCGCCCCGACACGCCGGTGGCCAAGGACGCGCTGGAGGTTGATGATCCGGCCAAAATGTCCGCCGAAGTCAAACGCATCGCAAAATTCTTCGGCGCCGATCTCTGCGGCATCACCGACCTGGACGAGCGCTGGCTATACACCGCCCGCGTCGATGCCCGCGACATGTCGGAGGCGCCGCATGACCTGCCCGAAGGCCTGACCAGCGTAATCGTTCTGGGCCATGAGATGGACAAGGAACTGGTCGCCACCTACCCCTCGGCGCTGGCGGGGGCCGCGACGGGCCGGGAATACAGCCACGAGGCCTCCATCGTGATGCAGCTTGCCGCCTATATCCGCAACCTGGGGTATGAGGCAGTGCCGTCAATGAATGATACTGGTCTGGTGATCCCCTACGCAGTGAAAGCAGGTCTGGGTGAGTACGCCCGCAACCAGATGGTAATCACCCCGGAATTCGGGCCGCGCCTCAGGTTCTCCAAGATCCTCACCAACCTGCCACTGGCGCATGACGAGCCGCAACGGCGCGGGGTAAGAGCTTTCTGCGACATTTGCACCAAATGCGCCGACGCCTGCCCGGTCAAGGCGCTGCCCTATGGATCGCCTTCTACGGAGACTGCAAATATCTCTGCCATCAAAGGTGTGAAGAAATGGACTTCTGATGCCGAGAAGTGCTTCTCCTTCTGGGCAAAAATGGCTTCGGACTGCGCCATCTGCATGCGGGTCTGCCCGTTTAACCGCGACTTTTCCAAACGGCGCAACCGGCTGTGGCTGAAGCTGGCGCTCAGTCCGCTGCGCAAGCTGGCGCTGCGGCTGGCTGCGAAGCATGGGCAACGTCGGAAACCGGCAGAATGGTGGGGCAAGGCTTAAACCCCACCCCCGCCCCGCCCCGGACAGGCCTCAAGGACCCTCCGCCAAAGACACCGCAAATACCTCTTCCCGCGATTGCAGCCCCTTCAGGCTCTGTTCTCCCAAAGACCTGCCTTCCAGCCCCGCCTTCTGCCTGAATTCCGAGGACACCAGCAGCGGCTCATTCCTTGCACCGCACAGTCCGGCCACCCGCGCCGCCAGATTCACGTCGCGTCCGATCACTGTATAATCAAGCCGCATTCCCGACCCCACATTGCCAAACGCCACCTCGCCGAAGTGCAGCGCTGTGCCAATATCGAACTGCGGCTGCTCCGTCCTGGCCGCAACCCGCGCCAGCCCGCCGCGCGATGCCTTGAGCGCCCGTAAACAAGCCTCTGCGCCGTCTTCCCCGGCCCGGAATACCGCCAGGACGCCGTCGCCGATGAATTTCAGCACTTCGCCGCCTGCGCCCTCGATGGGCGGCACGATGCAGTCATAGTAGGCGTTCAAGAGGCCGGTGGCCTGTTCCGCACTCATGCCGGCCGTCAATTCGGTGAACCGGCGCATGTCGGCGAACAGGATGGCGGACCGGATATGCATCACTTCGCCCCGATGCACATCGCCCGACAGGATTCGCTTCTGCGGCTCGTGACCGACATAAATCCGCATCACCTCCTGCATGGCGCGGGCGGTGGCAAGAATCTCCTGACAGGCGGACAACGCCGGGAAAACCGCGCGCAAAAAGGCGATGTCATCCTGCGAGAACCCCTCCGGCGCCCGGGTGGCAAAGCTGAAGGTGCCCGCCATGCCGCTGCGCATGAAGACCGGCGCCATGATGTAGTGGGTATAGCTGTCCGCTTTCAGTTCCGGCACAATGCCGTAACGCTCATCCGGGGTGTCCGGCAGCCAGAGGATCACCCAGGCGCCGGACTTGTGAACATCCGCGGCCGGGGAGTGGGCATAACCTTTGCCGCTTTCCTCGTTGAACGGAAACAGATAGCTGCGGGCACCCTTGCCGCGCTCCCAGAAGCGGGCGCTGGCCACCGCCTCGGCATGCAGCAGCGGCACGATGGAGGTGGCCCGGTCCAGCGGCACGCCGCCTGCGCGGATCAGCTCTGACATGCGCGTCAGCACCTCATCCGCATCGGTGGCGTCCCGCGCCCCGCCCAGCATGTAGGAGATCAGACGCAACGCCCCATCCAGACGGCTTGCCGGCAAATGCTGCAGAGGATCATCGGTTTGCGTCATCTGTTCAGGCTAACCCGTCCGGCGTGCCCCCGGCAATGGGCGCGCTCCCGCCCGCCCTTGGCGCCTGCGGCGCCGCGTCCCGTTGGGCCGGGCAGCCCTGCGGGCTGCAGGGCGGTCCGTTCACACGCGCACAGAGAGCGTGTTTTCAAGCCCGTTTCCCAGCAGCATCGCACAGACTATCTTGTCGTCAGCCCGTGAAACACAGGAGACAGGCATATGTCCCTCAGACCCATACTCGAAACCCGTCCGGCGCAGCCCCACACCGAGGGCGCCGGCGTGAAACTGCACCGCGCCTTCGGTTTTCAGGATCCGTCGGAGCTGGACCCGTTCCTGCTGTTCGACGATTTCCGCAACGAAAACCCCGAAGACTATCTGCGCGGCTTCCCCTGGCACCCGCACCGGGGCATCGAGACCATAACTTACGTGCTGTCCGGCTCGGTTGAACATGGCGATTCACTGGGCAATGCGGGCACCCTGGGTGCAGGTGACGTGCAATGGATGACCGCCGGGTCCGGCATTCTGCATCAGGAGATGCCGTCGGGCAATGCGCAAGGCCAGATGCATGGTTTCCAGCTTTGGGGCAACCTGCCTGCCAGCGAGAAGATGACCGCGCCGCGTTATCAGGATGTGAGCGGCACCGAGATCCCTGAAATCATCGACGACGACGGCACACGGGTGAAAGTGATTGTCGGAGATTTCTGGGGCAAGCGCGGCCCGGTGGACGGGATTGCCGCCGATCCGCAGTATCTGGATGTGTTCATCCCGGCGGGCGTCAGAAAGACCCTGCCGGTCGACACCTACCGCCGCGCCTTCGCCTATGTTTTCGAAGGCCAGGCGGCCTTTGCCGATGCGTCCGCGCCGCAAGGGGTATTGCTGGAAAAAGAAGTGGCGGGCGAAGAGGTCAACATCCGCGACCTGTCCGGCGACCGTACGCTGATCCGCTTTGGCTCCGGTGATGAGATCACCGTGCAGGCGGGGTCGGAGGGCGTGCGTTTCCTGCTGATCTCCGGCGCGCCGATCCAGGAGCCGGTGGCCTGGCACGGACCCATTGTGATGAATACCCAGGCAGAACTGCACCAGGCCTTCCGCGACCTGCGCAACGGGACATTTATTAAGCCCGCGCACTGACCGGGAAAACCGGTGCCCGCTTTTCCCTATGCACGGCGCTGGCCCGCGCACTGACCGGGAAAACCGGTGCCCACTTTTCCCTGTGCACGGCGCTGGCCCGCGCACTGACCGGGAAAACCGGTGCCCGCTTTTCCCGGTGCACGGCGTTGGTTCTCGCGCGCTGACAAACCGCGTCCGCCAAAACGGGCGCGGTATGTTATACTTGCCCCGCCAATAAGCGTTGGGGGGGAGTGATGATTATCCGGGTGTTCCGTGCCACCGTCCGCGAGGACAGAATCCAGGACTTCAAGGTCTTTCTGACTGACAGCGCCATTCCGCATGTGCGCCGTCAGCCGGGGCTGGTTTCGGTCACCGCCGGGCTGCCGCGGCCGGACTCGCCTGCCACCTTCTGCGTCGTCATGGTTTGGGAGAGCGTGGCCGCGTTGCAGGCCTTTGCCGGCCAGGATTGGGAACAGCCGCATGTGCTGCCGGAGGAAGACCCGATGGTGCTGAGCCGTCAGATCGATCATTATGACATGATCGGGCTGATCAGCTGAACCGCATACGCAAGCGTCAGCCGTCTGCGCGCCAGCTGTAAACGGTTTCGCCCTGCGCAGCCTCCAGCGTGAAGCCCGCCTTTTCCAGCACCCGGGCCGAGGCCGCGTTTTCCTGCATGACGCCTCCGCTCAGCGTTACCCCGCTGCCGCTGAAATGCACCTGCAAACCGGCAATCAACTCGCTTGCCAGACCCTGGCCCCAGGCTCTTTCGGCCAGGAGATATCCCAGATTGCGGGTGCGGCTGCCCTCCTCCGGATATGATAGGATCAACAGCCCGATGCCCTTTCCTTCGGCAAGCCGCAAGGCAACGACGTCCGCCTGCTGCGACACAACCGCCAGGAAATCCCGGCGCGCCTGATCGCTGCCTTGCGTCTGAAACCCGGCAGGCAGCCATTGCACCACCTTTGGCGCAAACAGATCCGCCAGTTCCGGCTCCGCCAGATCCTGCCAGTGCCCGGCGCTCAGCCGCTTGGTTTGCAAGGTCAAAAGACTCATGCGCTGACCGCTTTTTGCACCATGCCCCAATGGACCTTCTCCACCTCATCCAGCGTCAGGCGCCCTTCGGAACGGTACCATGTGTTAACCCCGTTCAGCATCGCAATCACGGCAAGCGTGGCGATCTTTGTGTCCGGAATGCAGAAGGCGCCCTGTGCGACACCGTCCTTGAGAATAGCTTCCAGCCCGTTCTCATAGTTGCGGCGCAGCGATTCGATGACGGTGAAATTCTCCTCGGTCAGATTGCGCAGCTCCATATAGGCGATGAACACCGCATCCGGGCGTTCCAGGTGAAAGCGGATGTGAAAGCCGGTAAAGGCCCGCAGCCGCTCCAGCGCCGCTGCGGCGGGCGGCGCCGCTTCCCAGGCCGCCTGAAGCTCAACCATATGGCCTTCCATCAGGTTGAACAGCAGGCTCTGCTTGTCCGGCGTGTAGTTGTACAATGCCCCGGCCTGCACCCCGACCTCCTTGGCAATCTGGCGCATGGAGACTGCGGCATAGCCCTGCTGCGCAAACAGCCGCAGGGCGGCTTCGCGGATCCTGGGGCCGGTGATATCGGAATGAGAACCTTGGGTACGTGCCATGCGGCCGACAATAACTGAACGTACGTTCAGAAAAAAGAGCGAATGCCGCTCCCTTTTTCTGTATCTGCACTGCATCCGCCCAGCACCGCAAGACCAGCGGGCGATTGTACGGGAAATCAATTGTACCGGCCCGCTGAACGCCGTAAAACCCGCGCAGCGGAACATGAGGTTTCTAGAATGCAGACTTGGGTGCGGATCACTTTCCTTCTGGCATTGGCGGCGGCCGCCGCCTGCACCCGCGTGCCCGAGCTTGAGGACCGGCTGACCCCGGACCTGCGCGGCGCGGGTTACCCGAAACTGTTGCCGCTGGATGACGCGCTGGAGCCGCTCGACCCGCCGCAGCAGGCCAGCTCAGACCTGCAGGATGAGCTTGACGCCCGCAGCGCCCGGCTGAAACGCCGCGCCGAGGCCGTGAAAAACGCCGAATTTTAGGCCGTTCCCGGCTTTCCCTTCCGCATGTGCCGCACACAGGCGGCAGCAGCGTTGCACGCCCGCGCCGAACCCGCTAAGGCGGGGCCTGAGCATTTCGGAACAAAGGACCTCCAGCTATGACAGAACCGCTTCGTCTTGGGATTGCAGGTTTGGGCACGGTTGGCATCGGCGTGGTGAAGATCATCCGCCGCCATGCTGCGCTGCTGGAGGCACGGACCGGACGCCCCGTTGTGATCACGGCGGTGTCTGCCCGCGACGCCAATAAGGACCGTGGTGTCTCGCTGAAAGACTACGCCTGGGAAACCGACCCGGTGGCGCTGGCCGTGCGCGACGACGTGGATGTATTTGTCGAGCTGATGGGCGGCCATGAAGGTGCCGCCAAAGCGGCAACCGAGGCCGCACTTGCCGCGGGCAAGGATGTGGTCACCGCCAACAAGGCGCTGCTCGCGATCCATGGCCAGGCGCTGGCCGAACAGGCCGAGACCGCAGGCCGCGTAATCCGGTTTGAAGCCGCTGTTGCCGGTGGCATCCCGGTGATCAAATCGCTGACCGAAGGTCTGGCCGGCAATGAAATCACCCGCGTCATGGGCGTGATGAACGGCACCTGCAACTTTATCCTTACCCAGATGCAGGCCACCGGCCAGGGCTACAATGCCCTGTTTGAGGAATGCGGCCGCCTCGGCTATCTGGAGGCCGACCCGAACCTGGACGTGGGCGGCATCGACGCGGGCCACAAGCTGGCGCTGCTGTCCTCGATCGCATTTGGCACCAAACCGGCGTTTGACGACGTGCAATTGGAAGGCATCCAGCGCATCCAGCTGGAAGACATCAATGCTGCCGCTGATATGGGTTACCGCATCAAACTGCTGGGTGTGGCGCAACGCACTGCCCGCGGGCTGGAGCAGCGCATGTCGCCCTGCCTGGTGCCCGCGAATTCCCCGCTCGGCCAGCTGGAAGGCGGCACCAATATGGTGGTGATTGAGGGCGACTCGATCGAACAAGTGGTGCTGCGCGGCCCCGGTGCCGGCGAAGGCCCGACTGCCAGCGCGGTAATGGGCGATGTGCTGGACCTGGCCCGCGGCCTGCGGATTGCAACTTTCGGCCAGCCCGCCGGCACCCTGCAAGAGGTGCCCGCAGCGCAAACCGGCCTGCCCGCGCCCTTCTACCTGCGTATGGGACTGCTGGACAAACCCGGCGCATTGGCCAAAGTTGCCGCCGTGCTGGGCGATGCCGGCGTCTCCATCGACCGGATGCGCCAGTACGGCCATTCCGAACCGACCGCACCGGTGCTGATCGTCACCCACAAATGCACCCGTGCCACTTTGGATGCCGCGCTGGAAGGCCTCGCCGCCACCGATGTGGTTGACGGCACTCCGGTTGCGCTGCGCATTGAAGAGGTTTGAGCCTCGCGATACGCCGAAAATCGGCGGTTTTGGTCACTGCGGCTGGATTTTCCTGCCGCGGTGAACGCTATCGCCCCTTGCGAGCCTGCCCTGCCCCGCGCTATTCGGCTTTAAACGCCCAATTCACATCTGACCCGTTGAGACAGGATTTCCGGTATGACATCGAACACTACTGACGCGCCTTTTCATGACCGCATGCTGTCGCTGGGCCTGGCCCGCGTTGCCGAGCAGGCCGCACTGGCCTCTGCCTCGCTGATCGGCCGCGGTGACGAGAAAGCCGCCGACCAGGCAGCCGTGAACGCGATGCGCGAGCAGCTGAACCTGCTGGACATTGCCGGCGTCGTGGTAATCGGCGAAGGCGAACGCGACGAGGCACCGATGCTGTACATCGGCGAAGAAGTGGGCTCCGGCAACGGCCCCGGCGTCGACATCGCGCTGGACCCGCTGGAAGGCACCACGCTGACCGCCAAGGACATGCCGAACGCGCTGACCGTGATCGCTATGGGCCCGCGCGGATCGATGCTGCACGCGCCGGACACCTATATGGACAAACTGGCAATCGGCCCGGGTTATGAAGACGGCGTTGTGTCGCTGGACATGGCCCCGCGCGAACGTGTCGAAGCCCTGGCCGCGGCCAAAGGCTGCGCGCCCTCCGACATCACCGTCTGCATCCTGGAACGCCCGCGCCATGAGGCGATGATCGCCGAAGTGCGCGAAACCGGCGCTTCGATCCGCCTGATCACCGACGGCGACGTGGCCGGCGTCATGCATTGCGCTGAATCTGAGATTACCGGCATCGACATGTATATGGGCCAGGGCGGCGCGCCTGAAGGTGTGCTGGCAGCCGCTGCATTGAAATGCATGGGCGGACAGATTTTCGGCCGCCTCCTGTTCCGCAACGACGACGAAAAAGGCCGTGCCGCCAAGGCGGGCATCACCGACCTGGACCGCGTCTATACCCGCGATGAGATGGTCACCCAGGACGTGATCTTTGCCGCCACCGGTGTCACCGGCGGCTCGCTGCTGCCCAGCATCAAGCGCACACCGGGCTGGGTTGAGACCACCACCCTGCTGATGCGCTCGAAAACCGGTTCGGTGCGGCGCATGTCCTACCGCACGCCGCTGGCGCCGCATCAGGGCTGAGCGTTCTGCCGGAAAGCGGCTTGCGCCGTTGCCTCCGGCGGGGATATTTGAAGCCAGAAGAAGGGCCGGGTCCGTTTGGGTCCGGCCTTTGCACATGGGGGAAACGCATGAGCTTTTTGGGTGTTGAGCAGTCCTTGACCGGGCGGCGCTGGGTCGGACCCGGTGTGGAGATCGACCGCGCCTCCGAGATGATGGCACAGCAGACCGGCCTGCCCCGTTCTGTCTGCCAGGTGCTGGCCCGGCGCGATGTGCCTGCAATGGAGGCCAAGGGTTTCCTGGAGCCGAAGCTGAAAGAGCTGCTGCCGGACCCGCGCGAGATGAAGGACATGGAAACCGCCGCCGTGCGGTTCCTGGAAGCGGTGCGGCGCAGGCAGCGGATTGCCGTTTTTGCCGACTACGACGTCGATGGCGGCAGCTCGGCAGCGCTGCTCCTGGTCTGGCTGCGGCAGATGGGGCTGCAGGCCACGCTTTATATCCCGGACCGCATTGACGAGGGCTATGGCCCCAATGTGCCCGCGATGCAGGCGCTGGCCGCCGCCCATGACCTGATCATCTGCGTGGATTGCGGCACCCTCAGCCACGAGCCGATTGCCGCTGCCAAGGGCGCCGATGTGATTGTGCTGGACCACCACCTGGGTGGTGAGACACTGCCGGACTGCGTTGCGGTGGTGAATCCCAACCGGCAGGACGAAAGCGGCGACCTGGGGTATTTCTGCGCTGCCGGGGTGGTGTTCCTGATGCTGGTCGAGGCCGGGCGGCAGCTGCGCGAAGCAGGTGCCAAGGGGCCGGACCTGATGGCCATGCTGGATCTGGTGGCATTGGCCACCGTTGCCGATGTGGCGCCGCTGATCGGCGCCAACCGGGCGCTGGTGCGCCAGGGGCTGAAGGTGATGGGCGCGCGCAAACGCCCCGGTCTGGTGGCGCTGTCGGATGTCAGCCGCATGGATTCGGCGCCCTCCGCCTATCACCTCGGCTTTTTGCTGGGACCGCGGGTCAATGCCGGCGGCCGGATCGGCAAGGCGGACCTCGGCGCGCGGCTGCTGTCGACCGACAATCCGCATGAGGCCGCCGCCCTGGCCGAACGGCTGGATGAGCTGAACACCGAGCGGCGCGACATTGAAAATGCCGTGCGCGCCGCTGCCTTGGAACAGGCTGAGCAACGCGGGTTTGAGGCACCGCTGGTCTGGGCCGCTGGCGAGGGCTGGCATCCGGGGGTGGTTGGGATCGTCGCCTCGCGCCTGAAAGAAGCCGCCAACCGCCCCGCCGTTGTGATCGGTTTTGACGGGGAGGAAGGCAAGGGGTCTGGCCGGTCCGTGTCCGGCGTCGACCTGGGCGCCTCGATCCAGCGGCTGGCAGCAGAGGGGCTGCTGGTCAAGGGCGGCGGCCACAAGATGGCGGCCGGCCTCACCGTCATGCGGGACAAGCTGGAGCCAGCGATGGCGCGGCTGTCGGAGCTGTTGGAAAGACAAGGCGCAGGACAAGGCGGCCCGGCCGATCTGAAGCTGGACGGCGCCCTGATGCCCGGCGCCGCGACGGTAGACCTGATCGAACAGATCGAACAGGCAGGCCCCTTTGGCGCAGGCGCCCCTGCCCCGCGCTATGCGCTGCCGGATCTGCAGGTGCGTTTTGCCAAGAAGGTGGGGGAAAGCCATCTGAAGATTTCTCTCAGTGACGGTATGGGCGGCGGTGTGGACGGGATCTGCTTTGGCGCCTTTGACACTGCGCTTGGTCCCCGCCTGCTGGAACACGGCGGCGCCCGCTTCCACTTTGCCGGACGGCTGGAGGTCAACAGTTGGGGCGGTCGTCAAAGCCCGCAACTGCGCCTGGAAGACGCCGCCGAAGCCTGACTTTTCAAAGACTTACCCCCTGTGGATAAGAAACTTTACTGTGGTCCGTTTTTTCCCTTGCGGGATTCGGCTGTTGCGACTAAACACCCGCTCACGCATAGAGTGGCCCGTTCGTCTATCGGTTAGGACGCCAGGTTTTCAACCTGGAAAGAGGGGTTCGATTCCCCTACGGGCTGCCACTTTCTCCACATATGAGTGACGCATCTCCCCAGCCGCCGCGGCGTGGTTTTGTCGTTTTTTTTCATCCGCTTAACTACTGAACACGGGATATGGAAAAACTTCGCACCTCCGCAATAAAACCTCTTGCGCCCGGCCATGGCAATCAGTAAACACCGCTTCACAGACAGCGTGGCCCGTTCGTCTATCGGTTAGGACGCCAGGTTTTCAACCTGGAAAGAGGGGTTCGATTCCCCTACGGGCTGCCACTTCTTCCTGACATATCGTGCCGATCTGAACACGCGCCGCATCCAAGAGATCAATGCAGGAATGCTTAGCTGTTTTATGGTTCAAGCAGCAGTCCTGGGCCCGGAAAACACTATGTGCATCACCCTTGCAGCTGATCACGCCATGGGTTTCGCAGTCTTGCGCATCCGGGGCACTTTCGGCACCAGCGCTTGATCTTATGCGGGTGTTCTCATGCTGGAATCCAGCACGGCTCGAAACCTTTCACAGGGAAAATGGCATTGCAGTTCTCAGCGTAGCGCTTGCCATCGCACATCCCGAAGCGCACAAGACGCGGTCGCTAAGCGCACCCGCCCAGCTGAAATCCAGGACAATTGCTCTCCTCCCAGGCCCTGAGATCAAAAGCCGGTGCGGACAGCCGCTGCGCCGCCTGCTCACAGTCTCACAAACCGGAAGCCTTCAGGCTGCCGGGCCCCGTGCCGCTGTTTGCGGCTGAGCAGCCTCGCCGGTGCTGCATGCATCTTCTTTCTCCATGCCTTCGCGATAAAAGAAGTGCTGCGCCCGTCCGGCGCGCTTGGCCGCATACAGCGCCAAATCCGCTTGGTTCAGCAGTTGATGAGCATCCGGAACTTTTTGCCAGGTGGACAGCGTTGTGCCTGCACTGGCGGAAATCCGGCACGTCAAGGCGCCAAACGGAACCGGCTCTTCCAGCCGCTGGATCAGCCGTTTGGCAATGGCAGCCAGCCTGGCGGTGTCCAGAACACCCTCGAGGATCATAACAAATTCATCGCCGCCGACGCGGGCGACGGTATCGGACTGGCGGGTGCATTCCACCATGATCCGTGCCGCCTGCTGCAACACGGCATCACCAGCCGCGTGGCCCATCGTGTCATTGACCTGCTTGAAATAGTCCAGGTCCAAATGCATCAGCGCAAACTCGCGGCCGCTGTTGATCAGCCGGCCCAGCACATGATCCATCGCCCGGCGGTTCTTTAACCCGGTCAGCGTGTCGGTAAAGGCTTGTTCCTCGGCTGCGATCTTGGCCCCCTGCAGCCGCGTGTTCAACTGGCGCGACGCCTCCATCGCGGCCGATTTTGCCTCCACCAGATAGAGCATTTCGATGGTCAGATCAGTTGGCGAAAAATCAGCGCTGGTCAGATCATAGTCGCGTACTGCCTCCAGCACGGAGATCCCGAAGGACAGATTGATGAAGGCGCCCTGACCATCCGGCAGCGGCGTGCAAACGCCTTTCAGGCCGGTTTGCGGCCCGTCCCGGAACTGCAGATGCAGCTTGCTCCCAGAGGTCCTCACCAGATCCTCAATCGACCGCACAGAACGCGGCCGCGACAGATCGAACACCCGGAAGAAGCGCCGCCCTTCCCAGTTCAGGTGCGGGCGCAGTTTTTTCAGGGTCGGCCCGGCAGAAACGATCCGCCCCTTGGCATCAGCAATCACGTACATAGGGCAGACCACGCCGGCCATCTGTGTCAGCTGCTCGAGAGTCATCATAACGAATGCGCCCCCAGATCAAATTCACGCCCGGCGGCGAACTTGGTTTCAACAAGAGTTATCGCAATCACCTCCGCCCCGTCCTGAGTGCCGCTGTGGTCCAGGAAGACAAGATCACCGTAATCATCTGCCATCGCCCGCAGAACCCCCATCAGAACATAGGCATAGCCAGGCAGCCCAGGCTGGCAAACCAGCTCGAACTGTTCCGGCGCCTGTTCCAGCAGCTCCAGCCCCGGCAGGTGCAAATCCGACACTGCCAGCCGGGCCCGGTCCGGCAAGTCGTCCAGCGAATGCAAAAATTCAACGTAATTCACCCCACCGAAACGCAGCAGCCGCCGCAGCGCCTCCACTTGCGGATTGGACACCAGAAACGTGCCCATATCCTCCAGCATTTCCGGCAGCGGGCGCGCCAGAACCTTTTCCATCGCCGTCAGCATCTGGCTCGATTGCTCTTCAGAATAGAACAGCATCGCTTCGAACTCGGTAAACCCAAGCCCGGCCTCTTCCATAACCTCTTCCCAGCGGTCCGCCCCGTAGGTACTGGTCACAAAAGCCTGAATCGCCCTATTGATCAGACCGTGCATACAATGGCCCCTCTTTGCCTTTGCCACAGTCTTGACGCCTGCAGGTTAAGAAAGGACCAACAAAGCGGATTTGCGTGATTAGGCGCGCGCGTTTCTTGTGTAATTTTCAGCTCTTGCACGAACCTTGCACCCTCAGCAGCAGAAACCGGCTATGTGCGCAGCGCGGCCATGGTCTGGCAGCCGGCCCTGCAGCCAGCCGCATCTGATACCTACTTCAAATTGCACGCACCGGCACTCCCGCATTGGACCGTTCAGGCGCCCCTCCCTACTGGACCGGCTGACGCCAGGAGGCAAGCCTGCTGCGCGGCATCCGCGCCAAACCGGCGGCTTCCAACCTGCCGCCGGCACGCTGTGTGTGAAACCTGCAACCCGCGCGCAAAAAAAAGCGGAGGGGCTGCCTCCGCTTTTCCTGCTGGTGATAGGCCCTGTGCCTCAGAAATCTGTCGGCGCACCGCCCTCGGCCTTGCGGCGGGCGACGAAATCCGCCAGTTCGTCGCGAACCGCTGCATCCATTGGCGGCTCCTCGAAATCGGCGATGATCTCCTTGAACAGCTTATGGGCGCGCTCGGCTGTCCAAGTCGCACCCGCTGCCTCCCAGGCCTCGTAATTGCGCCAGTCGCTCAGGAACGGCTGATAGAAGGCCTCGGAATAGCGGTCCTGGGTGTGCTGAATGCCGAAGAAATGCCCGTCGTTCCCCACTTCCTTGATCGCATCGAGGGCAATCTCTTCCGGGCCGGTGGCCGAGATCTGCGGCTGCATATAGCGTTCGATCTGCTGCAGGATCTCGCAGTCCATAATGAATTTTTCCGGGCTGGCGATCAGCCCCCCCTCCAGCCAGCCGGCCGCGTGATACACCATATTGGTGCCCGACTGCACCGCCGCCCACAGCGAATTGGACGTCTCCCAGATTGCCTGCCCGTCCGGCACGTTGGCGGCGCAAACGCCCGAGGAGCGCATCGGCAAACCATAAAAACGCGCCATTTGCCCGGTCATCTGGGTCGAGCGCATGTATTCCGGCGTGCCGAATGCCGGCGCGCCCGATTTCATGTCCACATTCGACGTAAAGGTGCCGATCACGCAGGGCGTGCCCGGGCGCACATATTGGAACAGCGCAATGGCACACAGGCTCTCGGCAATCGACTGCGCCACAGCGCCCGCCATGGTCACCGGCGCCATCGCGCCCGCCAGGGTAAACGGCGAGACGACGATGGCTTGCCCCCGCCGCGCCAGCCGCAGGCAGCCGTCGATCATCGGAAAGTCATGCTTCAGCGGCGAGGTGGAGTTGATGTTGGTGTACATATGCGGCTTGGCGTCGAACTCCTCGTGGCTAAGCCCGCCTGCAATCCGCACCATCTCCATCACATCCTCGACACGCTCCTTGCCAAGGGAGTAGGCGTGCATCGCCTTGTCGGTCAGGGTCAGCTTGTCATAGACCACATCCAGGTGCCGGACTGAGGCATGGATGTCCACCGGCTCCACCGGATAGCCGCCGGCAAAATGGATGCAGTTGAAATACTGCGTCAGTTTCAAGAGGTTCCGGCATTGCTCGCGGTTGCCGGCGACCTTTTTGTTCAGCTCCATATCCCAGTAATTCGGCGGCGATGACACATTGCCGAACAGGATGTGGTTGCCGCCCAGCGGAATGGTCCGGTCCTTGTTGCGCGGAGTGATCGAAAACTCGCGGGGCGCCTTGCCCACCATCTCCATCACAAAATCCCGGTCCATCTTGACCAGTTCACCCTCGACCTTGACGCCGGCCTGTTTGAAGATCTCCAGCGCTTCCGGGTTCAGGAACACCACGCCGATCTCCTCCAAGATGCGCATGGCGCCCTCGTGGATCGCCTGCACGCCCTCCTCGCTCAGCGGCTCGGTCGGCCGGTCGATGTTGACCGGGATCTGCCAGGGCATCTGCTCCAGCGCAGCACTGCCGCGCCGGGCTGCTGCGCCTGCCCTGCCTCCGCCCCGCCTCTTGCGCGCGCCTGTGTCTGCCATACCGGTCTCCCCTGGATCCGAATTTCAAAAATGCCGATAGCCACCCACTGTGCCAATCCCGGCCGCCGGAAACAGTCCAAACCCGACTATCGCTGTCGTTTTTGCTGTCCGATCCGGCGGTTCAGGATATTTCTGTACACTTGTGCCCAGTTTGCTGCAGCAAAAGCCGGCGCACAAGGCTGCGCGCCGGCAAAAACAGGCGCCCCCGTTTCAAAACGCGGGAATCAGTGGTTGCTCAGCGGTCCATCCAAGCCGGGATATGGCCGATATCGGGCAGCACTATATCGGCGTGCGGCGCCAGCTCATCGCGCAGGGCCATGCCGGTCAGGACGCCGATCCGCTGCATACCCGCAGCCGCACCCGCTTCCAGGTCATGGCGGCTGTCGCCCACCATTGCCGTCCGGCCGGGAGAGACGCCCGCAGCCTTGCAAAAGGCCAAGAGCGGATCCGGCGCCGGTTTGGCCCCATGGCCGCTGTCGCATCCCGCGACAAAGGCAAAACGGTCCAGCACGCCTGCCCGCTTCAACTGGCTCTTGGCAGAGCTCTCAGCATCGTTGGTCATCACCCCCAGCACCTTGCCGCGCGCCAGCAGACTGTCGAGAAACGCCGCCAGCGGCACTGCCGGCGTCAGCTCTGCCCCGGCAGCGCTTTCCGCCAGGTAATCCGTCAGCTCGGCAAGGTCCATATGCGCAACATAAGGCGCAAGGGCTTCTGCCACTTCATCATTGGAGCAGGCAATCACCAGACTGTCCGGATTGAAGGCCTCACGCTCCAAGTCATAGCTGATCGCTTTGGCCATTGCCTGTTTGGCGCTCTGATCGCCCTTGGACAGGGCTTCCAGCAGGTCTGCAGCCCAGCCGTCCCAGGTCGCAGCAAAGTCAAACAAGGTCCCGTCTTTATCAAACAGTAGAGCATCAACAGGCATGGCGGGTCCTTTTTCCGCTGGATTCTGGCCGGACCCTAGGCACAGGACCCGTCATTCTCAAGTCCAGTTCACCTGTTCACCGCCCGGAAGCGACATCCGTGCCTGCAGCGGCGCCTCATAGGCCAGCCCCTCGCCATCGCAGAACTGCATCACCCAATTGTCGTCCATCGTTAAGAAATCGAGCACCGAGCCAAGGAACTCCGGCTCCGCCGCCCGTGCGCGCACATCCGCTTCGCTGGCGCCGGTTGCACCCAGAAACACCGGCAGCAACTCATCATTTCCGGCCAGCCAGGCCAAAGCCTTCAGCGCCAGGGTCTCTGCTTGATCGGCGGAAATCCGCATGTTCTCCACACTCCTGCCGCATTGCGGCCAATTTAGTAAAAATCCGAAAGGGTTTCTTAACCAGTCTCAGCAAAACTTCCAGTCATAGGATTTGCAAGGGGCGAAAGGATACCGCGTGCAAGGCACTATCCTGGTCATCGACGGCGTCTCCACCAACCGCATCATGCTGAAGGTGCAGCTGGCGGCTGCCTATTACGATGTGGTTCAGGCCGGCAGCGTCGCTGAAGTGCTGCAGGCCGCCCGCCGCCACCGTCCCGATCTGGTGCTTTGCGCGATGTCGCTGCCCGATGGCACCGCTGCGGATGTGAAACGCGAATTGGCCGGGGATGAAACACTGGGCGATCTGCCAGTGATCGCGGTCTCCGACTGGGAAGGCTCCAAAGCCCGGCTGCAGGCACTGGCCGCCGGCATCGACGATGTGCTGCAGCAGCCGGTCGACGACGTGATCCTGCAGGCCCGCATCCGCAGCCTGCTGCGCGCCCGCAGCAGCACCGAGGAGCTGAACCTGCAGCGCGATGCCTCGCACGGGTTCATCCTGCCGCTCAGCGACCGTACATGCGCCGAGGATCTGCGCAATGCCTCCGTTGCTCTGGTGGCGCAGGATCCCCGCACCGCAATGGCCTGGCGCGACCGGCTTGCCACCCGCCTGCCCTATGACCTGCGCACCCATTCCATCAGCGACATCCAAGGATTGATGCAGGCGCCGGTGGCCGATGCCATCATCATCGAACTGACAGAGGCCTCGGCCGGTCCCGGCCTGCGCCTGCTGGCGGACCTGCGCGCCCGCTCTGCCACCCGCAAATCGGTGGTGATTGCGGTGCCCAACCCGGCGGATCCGCATATCGCCGCCGAGGCCCTGGACCGCGGCGCCCATGACGTGCTGCAATCCGGCTTTGATGTTGAGGAGCTGCAGCTGCGCCTCACCGCCCAGCTGCAGCAGAAGGCCCGCAAGGACCGGCTGCGCGACAGCGTCCGCAACGGGTTGCGCGCGGCTGTGCTGGACCCGATGACAGGTCTTTACAACCGCCGCTATGCCAAGCCGTTCCTGGACCGGGTCGCCCATTCTGCCACCGCAACTGGCGAAAAGTTTGCCGTCATGCTGGCCGATCTCGATCACTTCAAGCGGATCAACGACCTTTATGGCCACCCGGCCGGCGACGCCGTGCTGATCGAGGCCGCCCGCCGGATGCAGGCGGTGCTGCGCCCGGCGGACCTGCTGGCCCGCGTCGGCGGCGAAGAATTCATGGCGGTGCTGCCCGGCGCCACCGAGGCCGAGGCCGGCCTGGCCGCCATCGCCCTGTGCAATGCCATCAACAGCACCCCGTTCCAAGTGCCCGGCGCCGCCGATCCGGTCAGGATCACCATCAGCATCGGCGCCGTCATGGGCGGCGGCGGCAATGAAGACAGCACCGCCGCGCTGGTCGAGAAAGCCGATCAGGCGCTCTACAACGCCAAGGATGCGGGCCGCAATCAGGTGACCTTGTCGCCGGATTGCATCCAGGCCGCTTAAGCCCGGCCCTCAACGCACATAGAAAAGATCAGCCGCAACCGGCTGCCTGCAGGTGAATGGACGTCCGGAAACCAGTGTCAGGGCTGCCTAACCGCGCCCGTCCCGCCGCTCATGCCAGCGTTCGCGGCGCCGTTCCATACGCTCTTCCAGACGATCGGCGAATTCCGCGCGCTCTTGCGGAGACATTTCTGCCACCTTGTTCACCCATGTCTCCTGCACCTTGGTGTGGAATGCATGACGTGCTTCCGCCTGCCCTTTCAGCACGGTCAGCAAGGCCCCCGCGTCAAAATCATCGCTGCGCAGCGCTTCGATCACCGTTTTGCCCTCCGCATGACGGCGCTTGGCATAGCTGCCGTGGCCGCCGCCGGCTTCCTGCCGCAGCGCCTTGCGCGTCTCCCGGTCCAAATCGCGGAAGATGATCGCGCCGATCTCCGGCGGCCGCTTCCAATGTTTCTCCTTGCCGGAGTACCGCCAGGCCACTCCCGTCGCGATGCCGATCACTGCCAGGTTCAGCGCCAGCGATCCCGCCAGCAGCAGTTTCAGCCAAAGCTTCATTCCAGGCTTACCCTCCGCAGTCATTGCAGGTCCTCGCTCAGCACCACCGCCATGTCATAGCTGTCATAGGGGACCGCGGTGCTGCTGTCCTCATATCCTGCAAGCGCCACCGGATCCGGCACAAAGGAGGGCGGCGCAATGCCGATCCACAGCCCCGCCGCGCTGGCCGCGGCCAGCCCGCCCAGCGCGGGCCAGCCGCCCAGCGCCTCGATCAGCTGCCGCCACAGGGGTTGCCGGGGGGCCTGCGCTGGCGCCGCAGCCTGAAAGCCCGCCTGCGCCCGCGCCGCATCTGCCAGGATAGCCGCGTTCAGACGGTCCGGCAGCGCCGGCGGCTCACTGCGTGCCGCGGCAAACAGATCGTCCAGCTCCTGCAGTGCTTTATCCGTGTCAGCCATCATTATACCCCAACTCTTCGCGCCGCCCGGCCAATGCCGCGGCCAGCGCCCGTTTGCCCCGGGCGGTCAGACTTTCCACCGCCTCGACGCTGATGTCCATGATCCCGGCGATTTCCGGGTTGGACAGTTCTTCCAGATGCCGCAGCACCACTGCCTGCCGCTGCCGTTCCGGCAATTGCATCAGGGCCGCCTGCAGCGCATCCTGCCGCGCGCCCTCTTGCAGCGCCTCGGCGGCCGTGCGGGCCGGGTCCGGCGGCTCGGGCACCGCATCCAGATCTACATAGCCGCCGCGGGCACGCCGTTTGCGGTCAATGCACAGGTTCATTGCCACCCGGTACAGCCAGGTCGAGACCTGCGCCTCCCCCGGCCGCCACTCCGGCGCCATCTTCCATAAGCGAAGCATTGCCTCCTGGGTCACATCTTCAGCCTCGGCGCGGATCCCCATCACCCGCATCGCTACGCCAAAGACCCGCGGCCCCAGCCGTGCAGTCAGCTCCGCCGCGGCCCGGCTGTCACCATTGGCAAACAGCACAAGCAGCGCATCGTCGGAGACATCCTCCGCCGGTGCGTTCATGGCAGCCGGACCCGCAACAGGGGTCCGGCGCCGCGATATTTCCGCGTTTTGCAGCACGCTTCAGCGATCAGTTCTGCTCCGTTTCATCCCCCTGGCCATGCCAACGCTTGCCGCCGTGCCGAGACCGGGCCTCTTCGAATTCCTCTTTCGAAATCCCGCCGCTGCCATCGGCATCCATCCGGTCGAACATTCTGCCAGCCCGGCGCGGTTGCGGCATCTCATCCTTACTCAACGCGCCATCGCCATCCTTGTCAAAGCGTTCCAGCATCCGGGCGGCGCGCTCATTGGCCCGGGCCTGCGCATGCGCCTGCATTTCCTCCAGCGTCAGCTTGCCGTCGCCATCGGCATCCGCCTTGCTGAAACGGGCTTCTTTCAGGGCCTGGATTTCCGCCTTGGTGACTTCGCCATTGCCGTCAGCGTCGATTTCCTCAAAGGACATCTTCGGCCCGTGGTGGCCATAGCCCTTGGCCAGGGCCGCGCCGCCTGCTGCCATACCGGCCACAGCAACAATCGCGGCGATGAACGTGACGTGTTTCATATCGTCTTTCCTTTGTTCTGCGGCAGCCTCTTGCTGCCCGATGCACAGGAAAAACGCCCCGGACCCGCGCTTCCGTCGCAGAAACGCAAAAAAGTTTTTACCGCCGTCCCGTTGCGGCAAACCGGCGCAGAAATCGGGCTTTCCCCTTTCGCCCTCTCCCGATGCGCGCAAAGATATGCCCAGCACACAGGATTTTGCCATGACCGAGTCCCCGGCCGCGACGGCCTCCGGCACCGAACCAGACCGCCCGACCATGCCCGCCCTGGCCAAGGGCTGGCGCTGCAAATGCCCGCAGTGCGGCGAGGGCAAGCTGCTGCATTCCTATCTCAAGGTGAATAACAGCTGCAGCCATTGCGGTCTGGACCTGACCCACGCGCGCGCCGATGACGGGCCGGCCTATCTCACCATCCTGATCGTCGGCCACATCATGGCGCCCTTGATGCATGTGGTCTATTTCTCCTGGCGCCCCGAACCCTTGGTGATGTTCACGGTTTTCACGATTGGCTGCGTTGCCTCTTCCCTCTATCTTCTGCCGCGGATGAAGGGGATCGTCATTGCCTATCAATGGGCCAGGCGGATGCACGGCTTCGACAAGGATTCCCCAGCAGGACAAGGGCAGTAAAACGATGAGCGACACATTCCTCTGCGGTGAGACCACCACCGACAAGACCGCAATCCGCAATGCGGCCACGGTGATTGCCATGCGCGGCCGGATGTCCGATGACCCGCAGGTGCTGATGGGCCAGCGCGGCGCCAAGGCGGCCTTCATGCCGAACAAATTCGTCTTCCCCGGCGGTGCCGTGGACGTGGAGGACGCGCAAATCCCTCTGGCCTCGCCAATCCCGCCCGTCTGTCAGGAACGCCTCGCAGACAAGGCGCCCGCAGGGGTGCATCATGCTCTCAGCGTCGCCGCGGTGCGCGAGCTGTGGGAGGAAACCGGCCTGATCCTGGGGGAACCAGGTAAGTGGCAGGGAGACATTCCCGAAGACTGGCAGGAGTTCGCCGCCACTGGCCATGTGCCTTCAGCCAGGGCGATGCAATTCGTGTTCCGCGCCCTGACCCCGCCGGGCCGCCCGCGCCGGTTTGATGCGCGTTTCTTTCTGATTGATGCCGATCAGATCACCGGCGATCTTGATGACTTCTCCCGCGCCGCGGATGAGCTGTCGCATCTGCAGTGGATCCCGCTCAGCCAGGTGCGCAGCTTTGATCTGCCCTTCATCACCGAGGTGGTCCTGGCCGAAGTCACCGCCCGCGTCCGGGACGCCGAGCCGCCGCAGAGCGTGCCCTATTTCCACAACAACGACGAAGCCAGCCTGTTCCTGCGCCTTAAGGGCTACCCGATGCCCGCCGACGGCTAACGTTTCCCGGCGCGGGAAACGTCCCGGAAAACGCGTGTTTTCCGAGCCGGAATTATTGCATAATTCCGGCTTCCCTGCCGCAGGCCCAGCCGTTCAGATCGCCAGTACCAAAACCAGGATCGACACCACCAGCAGCGCCATGCCCGCCAATTCTCGGGCGGTAACCTTCTCCTTGAAGAACAGCACCGAGGCCAGCAGCGACAGCAGCAGTTCCACCTGCCCCACCGCCTTTACATAGGCAGCGTTCTGCAGCGTGAAGGCCCAGAACCAGCAGAACGACCCGCCCATGCTGGTCAGCCCCACCCAGACCGCCACCCGGCGGGCGGCCCAGACCCGGGCAATCTCGCCCCTGTCCCGCAGGCCCAGCCAGACAGCCATAAACAGCGTCTGCAAGCTGACCACCGCCGCCAGTGTCACCCCAGCGCGGAACATGGGCTCCAGATCCCCCAGCTGCAGCGACGCGCCCCGGTAGCTGACTGCGGAAAAGGCAAACAGCACCCCCGACCCCAGCCCCAGCTTCGAGGCGCGGTTGGTCAGATGCCGCCACCAGGGGCCGGCTGCGTCCGGTGTCCTGGACAAGACCAGCACCGCCGTCAGCCCGATCAGGATCGCCGCCCAGCCGCCAAGGCTGACCGGATCGCCCAGCACCGCCAGCCCGACGATGGCGGTCTGGATAACCTCTGTCTTCTTGAAGGTGATCCCCACCGCGAAATTGCGCTGCTTGAACAGCGCCACCACGCAAACCGTTGCCAGGATCTGCGCGGTGCCGCCGATGGCGGCAAACATCCAGAACTTCGGTCCCAGCTCAGGCAGTGCTCTCCCGGTGACTGCCAGATACACCGCCAGTCCAGCCAGAATGAACGGTGCGGAATAGACAAACCGGGCGAAGGTGGCTCCGCCCGGCGACAGCGTCACGCTGCTCAGAACTTTCTGCAGCATGAACCGCACGGTCTGAAATGCGGCGGCGGCAATCGATACGGGAATCCAGGCTAACATGCTCCCGCTTATGCGCCTTTACTCTCCCTGCTGCCAGAGCGGATGCGGCACCGGGTCCTTGGCCCGCAGCAGATAGTTGCGGAAAACCTGCATATAGTTGCGATAGAAGTAGCCATCGTTGGCCGCCAGGAAGGCCTGCTTACGGGCCTGATACAGCTGCGGCAGCGCATACCAGGGCACGCCTGGATGCATATGGTGCACCGCATGCAGGTTGTTGTTCAGGAACAGCAACGCCAAAGGCCCCTTGTCCTCGATGACCACAGTACGGCCTTTGGCGGCGTCGTGCGCCCGGTGCTCCAGAAAGGTGCGGATCTTCAAGAGCCCCAGTCCCAGATAGGCACCCAGCACCGCCGCCCACAGCGGCGCCGGCGACTGCAGCACCACCCAGATCACCGGTACCAGGCCCAGAACATGCAAAGCCCAGTCCCGCGCGATGCCCGACGCGCCCTTGCGCGCCCGTTTCCAATCGCCCGCCATGAAGCAGACCTGCCCCATCAGCGGCCCCAGCACCACCCGGCCCAACAGTGTGTTGTTGATCCGCAGCAGCCCCTTGCGCCAGCCCGGCAGCTTGGCCCAGACCGCCGGGTCCTGGAAATTACTCTCCGGATCATCATAGGGATCGGTCAGCCGCTCATCTTCGTGATGCGCCAGATGGGTATCGCGGAACCGGCCATAGGGGATCGCCAGGCTCAGCGGAAAAAACATCAGCGCCTCGTTCAGCCAGCGGCTGCGGAAGGGGTGGCCATGCAGCGCCTCATGGGTCAGCGAGGAATGCAGCGCCGCCATCACACCCAGCGCCAGCACGGTCAGCAGCAGACTGGCCGATGGCAGCAGCCACAGCGCCGCCAGCCAGCCGCCATGGCAGGCCAGGATCAGCCCCAGCGTGCCCCATTCCACACCCCGCGGCATGTATTCCCTGCACCCTTCAGACATGGCTGCGCCCCCATTGGACTTTCGACCAGACGCGCTCGTAGACCAGATAGACCGTGAAGCCGATGCCAGTATTGACCAGCGCCATCATTCCGCCCGCCTTGACCGAGCCGGTGGCGATCAGCCCAACCAGCGTCATCGAGGCCAGCCCAAGGATGTTCCAGATCACCGCCTTCACAATTGAACGCCTGCGCGTTTCCATCTTGCCTCCTGATTGTTTTTGCTAAGTGCTTGTTTCCAAACTACCGCAGCCGCGCCCTGTTCAGAATTCCGAATGCAGTTAACAAAACCCAGCAGATGTGATAATTTTTAACACATGATGGAAAATATTGACAAGCGGGTCCGGGCTGAGCAGTTCCGGCAAAGACTGAACCGGGCGCTGCGCGACAGCGGCCTCAGCCAAAGCGCCCTGGCCCGCGCCGTCAGCGTCGACCGCTCCACCATCTCGCAGCTCTTGACGGACGAGGGCGCGCGCCTGCCCAACGCCCATGTGGTCGGCGCCTGCGCCGGCGCCTTGGGCGTCTCCGCCGACTGGCTCCTCAGCCTCTCCGACCGCCCCGAAAGCGCGGCAGAACTGCTGGCCTCCAGCCTCACCCTCTCTGAGGCGCCCCGCGCCCTGGTGGATAAGCGGATCTTTGACTGGCACCAGGAGGCTGAAGGCTACAAGATCCGTCACGTCCCAGCCGCGCTGCCCGACATGCTGAAAACCCGCGCGCTGCTGGAGTGGGAGTATTCACCGCATCTGGGCCGCACCGCCGACCAGGCCATCGGCGCCTCCGAGGACCGCCTCACCTGGATGCGCCAGTCGCCCTCGGACTATGAAATCGCCATGCCGCTCTATGAACTCGACAGCTTCGCCCATGGCGTGGGATACTACGAAGGCCTGCCGTTGCAGATCCGGCTGGAACAACTCACCCAGTTCGAGCGCCTTTGCGAGCAGCTCTACCCCCGTCTGCGCATCTACCTGTTTGATGCCAAACGGCTTTATTCTTCACCGATCACCATCTTTGGTCCGCTGCTCTGCGTGTTCTATGCCGGCACGCATTATCTGGCCTTCCGCGACAAAGAGCGGATCGCCACATTTACCAGCCATTTCGACAATCTGGTGCGCGAGGCCGACATCACCGCCCGGCAGCTGCCTGGACGGCTCAGGGCGCTCAGGGCAGCGATCAGCAGCTAAGCCTGTTTCGCCCGGCCGATAGGCCGGGCTGCGCCTGCCTGCCCCCGGCAGGCGCATTCGCGCCAGCCCAGGCAGGTTCCGCCCTCTGCGATCCATCACGTGGGCTGGGCAATTCCGCCCCCCCATAATTCCTGCATAGGGCTTCGCCCGTTCGGCACTGAAACCGTCCCCCGGACGGTTTCCAAGACATGCCTCACACCTTCGGGTCCGGGTTCTCCGTATGCCCGTCCACGGCAATCACCTGACCGGACACCAGCCGCGCTGCGTCTGATCCCAAAAACACCGCCATATTGGCAATATCGCCGGCCTCGACAAACCGCCCCATAGAGGTGCCCGCGGCATAACCTGCATAGACCTCATCCCGCGTCATGCCCTTGGCCGCCGCCTCACGCTCCAAGACGCCCTCCATCCGCGGCCCTTCCACCGCGCCGGGGCAGATGACATTGGCACGGATGCCAAAGGGACCAAGCTCCATCGCCAGCGTTTTCATCAGCCCGATCACCGCCCATTTCGCCGAAGCATAAGGCGCCCGGTTCGGATAACCGTACTGCCCCGCGGTCGAGGACGTCACGATGATCGACCCGGCCATTGCCGCCTTCATCATAGGTGCCGCGTATTTCGCGGCCAGAAAGCAGCCCTCCAGGTTGACGCTCACGCATTTGCGCCAGTCCTCCAGCGCGATGTCCTCAATCAGCGCGGTCGGCCCGGCGACGCCTGCATTGGCACAGAGCACATCCACACCGCCCCAGACTTCAGCGATCTCGGCAAACAGCGCCTTGACCCCGGCCTCATCGGTGGCATCCACCGCCGTGGTGCGCCAACCCTCCGGCACGTCTGCCAGCGCCACCGCGCTGACATCCGTCACCCAGACCTGATACCCGGCGGCGGCAAAGCCCTCCGCCATGGCGCGGCCAATGCCGGAACCGCCGGCAGTGACCAGAACCCGGCTCTCTTGGAAGGCACTCATCGCGGCGCTCCGATCGCACGGCCCAGCCCCTCAGGTGCAGCCAGCCCCGCATGCGCTTCGGCCAGCTTCACCAGATTGGCCTCGATATGCGGCGCAGGCGGGGCGGAGCGGCGGGTCGCAAGATCCACATGCAGAAGCATGTGCTCCCCTGTCGCCAGCAGCCGCTCGCCACAGAACATCTCGTGCCACAGATGCATCTTCTTGCCCGCGCCCATGATCACCCGGGTCCGCACCTGGATCGGGTCGCCTGCATGCACTTCGTCGATGTGGCGGATGTGGGTTTCGGCGGTGAAGTAGCTGCCACCGTTGGCAATGTATTCCGCATCGCAGCCGATGATTATCATCAGCCGGTCGGTGGACTGGGCAAAGGCATCCAGATACCGGCTTTCGGTCATATGGCCGTTGTAATCGGTCCAATCCAGCGGCACCACGCGGCTCTGGGTCAGCACCGGCTGGCTCAGGTCCGCCAGATCGTCAACCGAGCTTACCAGCCCGGCTTCGCCCTCACGCCCCTTGTCATGGGCATTCTGCAGCGCACCCGCACCCCAGTCATTGTTGCCCAGCGCCCGCATCATGCCAACCAGATTGTCGTCGCGGATCTGCTCCATCTTGCGGATCGGCAGATGGCCGGACTGCGCATCCGACTGGCCTGCAATCAGATCGACCAGCTCGTCGTTGAACTCCGGCACATCCATCAGCTTGGTCCAGGGCCACGACAGGCAAGGGCCGAACTGCGCCATGAAATGCTTCATGCCCGCTTCGCCGCCCGCGACCCGATAGGTGTCAAACAGCCCCATCTGCGCCCAGCGGATGCCAAAGCCATAGCGGATCGCGTTGTCGATCTCCTCGGTGGTGGCTATGCCGTCCTTGACCAGCCACAAGGCCTCGCGCCAGACCGCCTCCAGAAAGCGGTCGGCCACATGGGCGTCAATCTCCTTTTTCAGGTGCAAGGGATACATGCCCAGCCCCGAGATGATTTCCTTGGCCCGGTCGATGACGCCTGCCGGGTTGGCCGCCGTTGTGACCAGCTCCACCAGCGGCAGCAGGTAGACCGGGTTGAAGGGATGCGTGACCACAATCTGACCGGGGTTCTCCCGCCCGTCCTGCAATTGCGACGGCTTGAAGCCCGAGGTCGAAGACCCGATCACCGCATCCGGCGCGCAATGGGCCTGCAACTCCGCATAGACCTTCTGCTTCAGATCCAGCCGCTCCGGCACGCTCTCCTGAACCCACTCCGCGCCGTCCACGGCGCCGGCAATGGTCTCGTGGAACGTCAGGCTGCCTTCCGCTGGCAGCGCCACATTGCCCAGACCGGGCAAGGAGCGCCGCGCATTGCCCAGCACTTCGCTGATCTTGCGCTCTGCTTCCGGGTCCGGGTCAAAGACCCGCACATCCCAGCCGTTCAGAAGGAACCGCGCGGCCCAGCCGCCGCCAATAACCCCGCCGCCAATGATTGCTGCTGTTTTCATCTGCTTCCCTTTGAGAACCGCCCGGCTCTTCTTCTGGCCCAAAATATCCTGGGGCTTGGGGGCTAACCCCCAATTCCTTCAATTCAACGAAACCGCTGATCGCCGCTTACTGCGCCGCCGGCGCGCGCTTGGTCAGCCCCAGCTTTTCGCGCACCTCCGCCGGTCCCATCAGCTTGCCGCCCATGTTCTCGATGATGGTGCCAGCCCGCTCCACCAGCTGCCAGTTCTCCGCCAGCTGACCCTTGCCGAGCCACAGATTGTCCTCCAGCCCGACCCGCACATTGCCGCCGGCCAGCACAGACGCCGCCACATAGGCCATCTGATCCCGGCCCAGCGAGAACGCCGACCAGTTCCAATCGCTGGGCACATTGTTGACCATCGCCATAAAGGTATTAAGGTCGTTCGGCGCGCCCCAGGGTACCCCCATGCACAGCTGCACCAGGGCGGGGCTGTCGAGAATGCCCTCTTTCACCAGTTGCTTGGCAAACCACAGATGGCCGGTGTCGAACGCCTCGATCTCCGGCTTCACACCCAGATCGGTCATCATCTGCCCCATCGCCCGCAGCGCGCCGGGGGTGTTGGTCATCACGTAATCGGCCTCGGCAAAGTTCATGGTGCCGCAATCCAGCGTGCAGATCTCCGGCAGGCACTCGGCAATGTGCGCCACCCGCTCAGAGGCACCGATCATGTCGGTCGCTGCCTCATTCACCGGAAACGGGCTCTCGACCCCGCCAAAGACGATATCGCCGCCCATGCCCGCGGTCAGGTTCAGAACCACGTCGACCTCTGCGTCGCGGATCCGGTCGGTCACCTCTCGGTAATAGTCCAGTCGGCGCGACGGCACCCCGGTCTCCGGATCACGCACATGGCAGTGCACCACGGCGGCGCCGGCCTTGGCCGCCGCAATGGCGCTGTCGGCAATTTCCTTGGGCGAACGCGGCACATGCGGGCTGCGGTCCTGGGTGCCGCCAGAGCCGGTCACGGCACAGGTGATAAAGACGTCCCGGTTCATTTCCAGAGGCATTTTGATTTTCCCTTCGATGTACAGGGTTTTGCCTTGGGTTATCCCCAGGCTCTTCCCCAGATTCTGATTTGCGCTAAGGCCGACTCTGCCGCAGCCTTTTACGGCACAGTTTACACCAGGCGAATCGAAGTTGATAAAATCCGCAAAAAACATCCTGCAGCCCGAGCATCAGCCGCTGAAAACCGCGGTTCTGGTGCTGGATGAATGCAACACGCTGTCCTTTGCGGCTGCCGTTGACCCGATGCGCGCCGCCAACCGGCTGGCCGGACGGGCAGCGTTTGACTGGGACTATGTCAGCGCCACAAACGAGCCGCCGATGCTGACCAGCGGCCTCACCGTGCCCAGCTTTCCGCTGGCCCGGCTGCAGGGCTGCGAGCTGCTGATTGTCTTGGCCGGCTTCCAGCTGGCGCGGCATGCCACTCCCAGCCTGCTAGCGGGCCTGCGCCGCATCGCCGCCACCGGCGCCACCATTGCAGGCATCGACGGCGGCCCCTGGCTGATGGCCGAGGCCGGGCTGCTGGACGGCCATCCGGCGACCAACCACTGGGAGGATCTGGAAAACTTCGCCAGCCGCTTCCCCGAGGTTGACGTCCGCAACGACCGCTTCACCGTCTCCGATGGCCGCCTGACCTCCGGCGGTGCCACCCCGGCGATCGAGATGATGCTGCATATCATCAGCGCCCGCCACGGCGCCGGCTTTGCCGCCCGCGTGGCCGGGCTGTTCCTGTATGACGGCCCCGCCGCAGAACCGCGACCGCAAAGCCGCCTGGGCGGTCACAAGCACAATGCGCTCACTGCCAAGGCCAATGCCCTGATGGAGGCCGCTCTGGACGAGCCGCTGCCGCTCAGCGCGCTGGCCGAAACCCTCGGCACCAGCCCGCGCAGCCTGCAGCAGCAGTTCCGCCTGCGGCTCAACACCACGCCGCAGGATCATTATCTGCAACTGCGCCTGGCCGAGGCCCGCCGCCTGGTCACCGACACCGACCTGCCGCTGATGGAGGTGGCCATCGCCACCGGCTTCACCTCGCAATCCAGCTTTGCCCGCGCCTTCCGCACCGCGCATGGCACCTCTGCCCGCGACCTGCGCCAGGAGCAGGCCCGCCCGACGGCACACTGACCGGCAGCCCGGCCTCGTGGGTCAAGGGCTGCGCAGCGGCGGTGCGCAGCACCGTTGCCCCTTGACGCGCAACCCGGAATACAATTGCCAAGGCGTTTCAGGGCAAACCTGCCCCTGAAGCGCCTCTCAGAAAAACCTTCACGCTGCGCAGCAGCGCCCGGCCCAACCGGCCAAGGGCATTTCAATGCCCGCAGACCGGGCGGGAGTTCCCCGCCTGCCAGGTCTCCCTTCAATACGGCATCGGATGCGCCCGGTGCGCGGCATTGATTTCGTCCAGCACCTCCCGGCTCAGCTCCAGCTCCACTGATTTCAGCACATGCTCCAGCTGCGGCATATGGGTGGCACCAAAGATCGCCGAGGTCATGAACGGCCGGGTCCGGCACCAGGCCAGAGCCATATGCACCGGATCCAGCCCGTGCCGCTTGGCAATCTCCAGATAGGCCGCCACCGCATCGTATACCCGCGGCGAATGGCGCCCGCCCAGCTCCGGGTTGATGGCCTTGCGCGAACCCTCCGGCACCGCCCCGTCCTGATACTTGCCGGTCAAAAGCCCGGTGCCCAGCGGCGAAAACGCCAGCAAGCCCACATCCTCATTCACGCTCAGCTCGGCCAGATCGGTGTCGTACATCCGGCAGACCAGAGAATATTCGTTCTGGATCGATGCCACCCGCGGCCCGCCGCGCGCCTCAGCAATCCGCAGCCATTGCGCGGTGCCCCAGGCGCTCTCATTGGACAGGCCAAAGGCGCGGATGGTGCCGCGCGCCACCTCGCGCTGCAGCGCCTCCAGGCAGTCCTCCATATTGGCCAGCGTCTCTTCCCGGTTCTGGCTCGAGGGGTCATAGCTCCAGTTCTGCCGGAACATGTAACTGCCCCGGTTCGGCCAATGGAACTGGTAAAGGTCGATGTAATCCGTCTTGAGCCGCTTCAGCGAGGCCTCGATCGTGGGCGCGATGGTCCTGGAGGAAATCGGCGCCCCGTCGCGCACATGCTGCATCCCCGCGCCGGAATGCTTGGTCGCCAGGATGTACTCGCCCCGCCGCCCTGTCTGCGCATTCCAATTGCCGATGATCCGCTCGCTGTTGCCCAGGGTCTCCGCACTCACCGGATTGACCGGATACATCTCGGCGGTATCAACAAAGTTCACGCCGCCCTCCAGCGCCCGGCCGATCTGCGCATGAGCCTCGGTCTCAGGCGTCTGGGTGCCGAATGTCATCGTGCCCAGGCACAGTTCAGACACCATCATGCCGGTGCGTCCCAATGGGTTCAGTTTCATGCCGCGCGCTCCCCTGTTCCGGATTTGCCTGCGACCCTAAGGCCCCGCCCGGGAAGTGCAAGCCGCTTGCACATGCGCGGCAAACCCGCCAGCCTCTGCACAATTCAAGGAAAGGAGATCCGATGCCGCAAACCATCACCAAAGGTGTCAAGGCGCTGCTGGCCGAGGCGGGCAGCTTGGTGGAAACCATGCCGGTCGCGGAGGCAAAACAGAAGGTTCTGGATGAGGACTACGTCTTCATCGACCTGCGCGATATCCGCGAGCTGCAGCGCACCGGTATAATCCCCGGCGCGTTTTCCTGCCCGCGCGGCATGCTGGAATTCTGGATCGACCCCGAAAGCCCCTATCACAAGCCGGTGTTCAACCAGGACAAAACCTATGTGTTTTACTGCGCCAGCGCCTGGCGCTCAGCCCTCAGCGCCAAGGCCGCGATTGAGATGGGCCTGAAACCGGTTGTGCATCTGGAGGGCGGCTTTAGCGAATGGGCCAAACAGGGCGGCCCGGTTGTGCCGCGCGAAGGCTGAACCCGCCGGAGTTTCACAGGATGCAACCGGTCTCCCGCACCACCCGGCGGCACGGCGCCCCGCCCTTCACGGCTGCCGTGCTGCATGGCGGCCCCGGTGCAGCCGGGGAAATGGCGCCTGTGGCGCAGGAACTGGCGGCCCGCGGGCACGGCGTGCTGGAACTGCTGCAAACGGAAGCATCCATTGCCGGACAGATTTCCGAATTGCGGCAGCAGCTGGAGACAGCCTGTGCCGGTCCGGCGGTTCTGATCGGCTTTTCCTGGGGTGCCTGGCTGGCCTGCCTGCTGGCGGCCCGGCATCCGGCGCGGGTCTCGAAACTGGTGCTGGCGGGCTGCCCGCCGTTTACCGCCGGGCATACCGCAGGAATCGAAACCGCGCGTCAGGCCCGTTTGCAGCCTGCAGAATGGCAGGAATTGAACGCATTGCTGCACGGTTCCGGCATGGAGACGGCGGCGGGACTGGCGCAGGCTTTGCGCCTTCTGGAGAAATCGGAAGCTTGCAAACCGCTGCCGGATCTTCCCCGCCCTGCCATTTCCTTTGACCGGGAGATTTTCAACCGCGTCTGGCCAGAGGCTGCCGGCTTGCGCCGGTCCGGCGCTTTGCTGCGCGAGGCGGCCAGGATCCGCTGCCCGGTAACGGCGCTTCATGGTGATCACGATCCCCACCCGGCAAATGGCGTGGAGCTGCCGTTGCGCAAGATCCTACCGGATTTCAGCTTCCACCTGCTGCAGCGCTGCGGCCACAAGCCCTGGATTGAGGACCATGCGAGAGCTGTTTTCTTCCAGACGCTTGAGGACAAGCTTGCCCGGGTCTGACGGAATTTGCCAGCCCCACCCGGGTCCTGTTCGTGCAGGCCCCCCGGACGGAGGATCAGCTTTGGGCCATGGAGGAAGCCTTGCGCAGCGGCGCTGGTGGTGACCGAACCGGCTGAGCCGCCCGCCATCACCCCGGTGCGGCGGCTGCATCTGGCGGCAGAGCGTGGCGGGCGTTTCGGCCCGGCGCCGCTGGGCCTGCTGCTGCCCCCCGGCACAGGCGGCGCCCAGGGCATCGAAAACCGCTGGCACCTGGCGCGTGCCCATACCTCTTTCCCTCATGATCTTGTGCCCCATGACCTGCCTGAACATAGCCCCCCGCCCGGCCCGGCCGGGGATGGCGCTGCAAAGACCCGGAAGTGCTGGACCTTGCAGCGCCTGCGCGCCCGTACCCTGCCGCCTTGCAGCTGGCAAATCGCCCAGGCCGCTGGCAGCAGCCTGCTCCGGCCTGCTTCGTGCCGTCCTGCCATCCGCACAGCAGCCCCGCACGCCCAAGACGGGCCCCAGCACCAAGACGATGCCCTCCCGCGCCCGCAGGCGGTGCTGGCTGCGCCAGCACATCCTTAGCGGCCTTGGGCCCGGCACCGGGCATAGCCCGGTGCCGGGCCCAACAGGCAGAAGCTTTTGCCAGAAAGCTGAAGCCTGGCGGGAGCACACCGGCGCTTCACAGGCGCACCCGCGAAAGTGAACAGCCTGCAGCGGAAAACCCGGATAAGCTCAGAGCGCAGCATGGATAGCTGCGTGGAAAGCAGAGTAGAAAACCCCGCATGAGCCAACCCTGGATGCACCGGCGGACCCTGATCGCCTGCCTGACCGCAGGCCTGCTGGCCCCATACAGGCTGCAGGCCGCGGCACTGCCTTACCGGTTGATGCCAGATGCCACCGAGGTGCGCTTCACCTTCCGGCTCAGCGGCCAGCCGCAGCATGGAAGGATCCCGGTGCGTACCGCCCGCATCCGGATTGATCCGCAGAATCTGGCCCGCAGCCAGGCCGATATCACGCTTGACGCAAGCCGGGCCCGGACCGGGCTGATCTTTGCCACCGAAGCACTGAAAAGCCCCAGCGTGCTCAACACTGCGCGCTTTCCGGAGATCCGCTTCCGCTCGACCCGCGTCCGCCTCGGGCCTGATGGGCGGCTTTCCGGCGGCGCGCAGATCGGCGGCGAACTGACCCTGCGCGGAACCACCCGGCCGCTGACCTTGCAATCCGCGCTCTACCGCCGGCCCGGCACCGCAGCGAATGACTTGCGGGAACTGGACGTGCATCTCAGCGGCAGCCTCAGCCGTGCGGCCTTTGGCGCCAGCGGCTATCCTGATCTTGTCGCTGATCAGGTAACACTCGCCATCAAGGCCCGCATCCGCCAGGCAGGCTAAACCCTGGTCCGCGCCCGGTGCCGAAAAACACCGGCTCGCAAGAATACGACACCGCAATGACGGAAACCGGCTGGCAATGCCGCCGCAGCCTGTCATGGTCGGGCCGTTATGCGCCTGATCATCTCCTTTGCCGCCCTGTTCCTTTCCGTCATCCTGCTGCAGCTCTCAACCGGAGGCGTCGGCCCGCTTGATGCCATCTCGGGCCTGACGCTGAACTTCACCAAAGAGCAGATCGGCCTCCTCGGCTCGGCGCATTTCTTAGGCTTCTTCATCGGCTGCTGGTGGGCACCGCGGCTGATGGGCAATGTCGGCCATTCCCGCGCCTTTGCGGTCTGCACAGCCCTTGGGGCGATGGGGCTGCTGGGCCATACGCTCACCGAAAACCCCTATGCCTGGGCGGCGATGCGGATTGCCTCGGGCCTCTGCGTGGCCGGCGCCTATACGGTGATCGAGGCCTGGCTCAACGCCAAGGTCACCAATGAAAACCGCGGCCGCGCCATGGGCACCTACCGGATTGCCGATATGAGCGCCTCCCTGGCGGCGCAGCTGATCATCGCGGTGCTGCCGCCTGCAGTCTATATCTCCTACAACCTGCTGGCCGTGATTTGCTGCGCCGCACTGCTGCCCCTGACCCTGACCAAGGCCAGCCAGCCGGAAACCCCCGATGCGCCGCGGCTGCGCCCCAAACTGGCCTGGCGCTGTTCGCCGCTGGCGGTGGCGGGCGTGATTGTGGCCGCGCTCAGCTCCGCCTCGTTCCGGATGGTCGGCCCGGTCTATGGCCAGGAAGTCGGGCTGGAGATCGGCCAGATCGCCTTTTTCCTGGCCTCCTTCGTGCTGGGCGGCGCGCTGGCGCAATACCCGATGGGCTGGCTGGCCGACAAATACGACCGCCGATGGGTGCTGATCTGGCTTTCCGTGGCTGCCATCTTCAGCTGCGCTGTCACCATGGCTGCCAGCGGCACCGGCACCCTAGGGGTGATGCTGGCGGCGGGGTTCTTCGGGTTCACCACCTTCCCGATCTTCTCGGTCTCTGCAGCCCATGCCAACGATTTTGCGACATCGGAAGAGCGGGTGGAGCTGGCCGCAGCGCTGATGTTCTTCTTTGCTTTGGGCGCCATCGCCAGCCCCTATGTCTCCTCAACGCTGATCAGCCTGTACGGACCGCCTGCCCTGTTTGCCTATGTGGCCTGCGGCCATGTGCTGCTGATCGCCTTCGGTCTCAGCCGGATGAAAGTCCGCGCCACCCCGGAAGAGCGCACCAGCTATGTCTATGCGCCGCGCACCTCCTTCACCATCGGCCGCCTGCTGAAGCGCACGCGCGAACGGCGGTAAAACAGGTCAGCATCTCTGTCCGATTGTTTCGCGCGCGAAACAATCGGACAGCAGCTCTTACCCTTTAAGGATATGTTTACAAACAGCATTCCTTCCCGAAAATCTCAACGCCGGGGGCAGTGGGCAAAATGCCACCCTGCGCAGGGCGAGCAATTTGCCTGCCTCTCCGCCAGCTGTGTCCCGCCCGGCGCACACCAGGGGTTTCCGCCGCCTGCGCCATGCGGTAGACGGGCCTTTGACGCATTACCTGGATGGATAGCATGGCACGCATTCTGATCACTTCCGCGATCCCCTACATCAACGGGATCAAGCATCTGGGCAACCTGGTGGGCTCGCAGCTGCCGGCCGACCTGTACGCCCGGTTCCAGCGTGGACGCGGCAACGAGGTGATGTTCCTCTGCGCCACCGACGAGCACGGAACCCCGGCTGAGCTGGCCGCCGCCAAGGCGGATAAGCCGGTGGCGGAATACTGCGCCGAAATGCACGCCGTCCAGTCGGAGATCGCCAAGGGGTTTGCGCTGTCATTCGACCATTTCGGCCGTTCTTCCAGCCTGCAGAACCACGCGCTGACCCAGCATTTCGCCGGCAAGCTGGCCGAAGCGGGCCTGATCCGCGAAGTGACCGAAAAGCAGGTCTATTCCAATACTGACGGCCGCTTCCTGCCCGACCGCTATATCGAGGGCACCTGTCCCAACTGCGGCTATGAACGCGCCCGCGGCGACCAGTGCGAGGAATGCACCAAGCAGCTGGATCCGACCGACCTGATCAACCCGCGCTCTGCCGTTTCCGGCTCCACCGATCTGGAAGTGCGCGAGACCAAGCACCTGTACCTGTGCCAGTCGCAGCTGAAGGACCAGCTGGACGCCTGGATCGACAGCAAGAACGACTGGCCCATCCTGACCACCTCGATCGCCAAGAAATGGCTGCATGACGGCGACGGCCTGCAGGACCGCGGCATCACCCGTGATCTGGACTGGGGCGTGCCGGTCAAGAAGGGCGGCGCGGACTGGCCCGGCATGGAGGGCAAGGTCTTCTACGTCTGGTTCGACGCGCCGATCGAATACATTGCCTGCGCCGCCGAATGGGCCGAGGCCAATGGCAAATCAGACGCCGACTGGCAGCGCTGGTGGCGCACCGACAAAGGCGCCGGGGATGTGAAATACGTTCAGTTCATGGGCAAGGACAACGTGCCCTTCCACACCCTGTCGTTCCCGGCCACCATTCTGGGCTCCGGCGAGCCGTGGAAGATGGTCGACCACCTGAAGTCCTTCAACTACCTGAACTATGACGGCGGCCAGTTCTCGACCAGCCAGGGGCGCGGTGTGTTCATGGATCAGGCGCTGGAGATCCTGCCGGCGGATTACTGGCGCTGGTGGCTGCTGTCCCACGCGCCGGAAAGCAGCGATTCCGAGTTCACCTGGGAGAACTTCCAGCAATCCGTGAACAAGGATCTGGCCGACGTGCTGGGCAACTTCGTTTCCCGCATCACCAAATTCTGCCGCTCCAAGTTCGGCGAGGAAGTTCCGGCAGCCGGGGAATACGGCGAACAGGAACAGGCGCTGATTGCAGAACTCACCACCCGCATCCGCGCCTATGAAGGCCACATGGAAGCGATGGAAGTCCGCAAATCGGCGCAGGAGCTGCGGGCGATCTGGGTCGCGGGCAACGAATACCTGCAGTCCGCCGCGCCCTGGTCGGTGTTCAAAACCGACCCCGGCCGCGCCGCCGCACAGGTGCGTCTGGGGCTGAACCTGATCCGCCTTTACGCGGTGCTGTCGGCCCCCTTCATCCCGCAGGCTTCGGACACGTTGATGACGGCGATGAATTCAGACGACCGCAACTGGCCCGAAGATGCGGCAGCTGCCCTGTCAACCCTGCCCGCAGGCCACAGCTTCACCGTGCCCGAGGTGCTTTTTGCCAAGATCACCGACGAGCAGCGCGAGGAGTGGCAGGCACGTTTTTCCGGCACCCGCGCCTAATTCTTTGCCTATAGAATTCTGAAAGGCCGCCCATTGGGCGGCCTTTTCTGTTTCCCCTATCCCCTTCTGGCATCGCAGAAATTATTCCCTACTAAAAAACTCAGATTGACATACCTGAGTGAATAATTCAGGTATACAGCATTCCAGCCAGCCTGACTCGGATCAGGCGAGCCCGAGCGACGTGTAATCAACCGAGATCGCCCCCATGCCGACCAGAGACAGCCGCCACCGCGGCCCGCAGACAACTGAGCTGGAGCCCGAAGACATGCGCCAATTGTGGCCGCAGGTCTTTGCGCCGTCCGGCGCTCTGTCCGGTTTTTGTCTGGAATGGCTTCTGGACAGGGCGGAATTCAGCAATGGGCGGAAGATATGAACCAGATTGCCTCCAAGCCGGTGCCGACCACCGCAACCACCGAAGTGTTCCCCACCTACCACGCCGAAGACCTGACCCGCGGCGGCGCGCAGGCCCGTATTCTGCTGAACGGGCAGATCTATTCGCTGCGCATCACCCGCGCAGGCAAACTGATCCTGACCAAGTGAGCGGGCGGCCATGAGCACTGCGCACTCCTCTCCCCGCGGCGGCGTGACCGTCGGCACCCTGTCCGAGCTGCCGCCGCTGGAAGCCGGCGCGGTGATCTACCTGCGCCACTGGTTTTCCGGCGCCGAGACCCGCGACCAGATGCGCCGCGACTTCGAGGTGAACTTCGGCCCGGAAATGGCCACGGCCGCGTTTGAGGCCTTTGGCTATCTTTGCAACTTCTGCGCCGCCCATGGCCGCCGCCCGCTGGTGCGCCACGGCATGACCTGCAAATGCCTGGGCGCGGATGAGAACTGTTTTGCCAACCTCCTGGCCTGTGCTGCCGAGGGCCAGCAGGACGACGCGCATATCCTTGCCTCGCTGATCGTCACCCCGCGCAAAGCGTCTGAGCTGACGCAGCTGGCGTCTGACTGCGGCTTGCTGATGCAACAGATCATGGCGCCGCGCCCGCCGCTGCAACCGGCCCGGCCCGCCACGGCCACTCTCCACTGAATTTGACACAGACTTAAGGACTTAGCTGATGAAATCTCTGTTTCTCACGGGCACTGCCCTTGCCGGTCTCGCCTTTGGCGCCACCACAGCCGTTGCGGCAGACAAGGCAGCAGTGCTGACCAACTACGCCAACATCGCCGAGGCCAAATACCAGGACAGCCTGGCCACCGCCAAAGGGCTGAAAGCCGCCGTTGACGCGCTGGTCGCACATCCGTCAGCTGAGAACCTGGAGGCTGCCCGCACCGCCTGGATCGCCGCCCGCGTGCCGTATCAGCAGTCCGAAGTCTTCCGCTTCGGCAACGCCATTGTCGACGACTGGGAAGGCAAGGTGAACGCCTGGCCGCTGGACGAAGGCCTGATCGACTATGTGGACGCCTCTTATGGCGGCCCGACCGACGAGAACACCCTGGCGGCACTGAACATCATCGCCAATCCCAGCTTTGAGCTGTCGGGCAAGGCCATCGACGCCGCCAAGATAACGCCGGAGCTGCTGGAAGGCGCCCTGCATGAGGCAGACGGCGTCGAGGCCAACGTCGCCACCGGCTACCACGCCATCGAATTCCTGCTGTGGGGGCAGGATCTGAAAGGCACCGGACATGGCGCCGGCGACCGCCCCTGGACCGACTATGCCCAAGGCGACGCCTGCACCAACGGCAACTGCGACCGCCGCGGCGAATACTTGCAAGCGGCGACCGAGCTGCTGATCACCGACCTGGAGTGGATCGCCGCACAGTGGGGCGCCAAGGGTGAAGCCCGCACCACGCTGCTGGCGGATGAAAACGCCGGCATCACCGCGATGCTGACCGGCATGGGCTCGCTGTCTTACGGCGAACAGGCGGGCGAACGGATGCGCCTTGGCCTGATGCTGAACGACCCCGAGGAAGAGCACGATTGCTTCTCCGACAACACCCACAACAGCCACTATTACGATGGTTTGGGCGTGCAGAACGTCTATCTGGGCGAATATGTGCGCGTGAACGGCGCGCTGGTCTCCGGCGCATCGCTGGCGGATCTGGTTGCCGCCAAGGACGCGGACCTGGACGCCGAAATGCGCAGCAAGCTGGCAGGCACAATGCAGGCGCTTGGCCGCATCAAAACCGCAGCCGAAGCAGGCCTCTCCTATGACCAGATGCTGGCGCAGGGCAACAAAGCCGGCGAAGCGCTGGTGATGGGCGGCGTTAACGGGCTGATCGACCAGACCCGCTCGATCGAGCGCGTTGTGACCACCCTGGATCTGAGCGGCGTTGCCATCGAAGGCTCCGACAGCCTTGACAATCCCTCGGCAGTCTTCGAATAAGGCTCGGCACGTAATAACATAACAAAATCTAAAGTTAGAGGAGCCCGGCCGGCGCCAGCAGCCTGGCTCCTCACCAGAAAGAAATATTCCCAATGAAAATCAAAACATCCGCGGCGCTGGCCCTCAGCGCCCCTGTCTTCCTGTGCGCAAACGCCGCCCTGGCCCAGGGCTTCAGCTGGGAAGGCGAGATCGAGATCGCCAATGAAAGCGTCGTCTCCTCCGATGACGCCGCAAGCGAGATCCGCGACACCTTTGCCGTGATCACCGCTTCCGGCGCCTATACATTCAGCAACGGTGTGGAGCTTTTCGCCACCGTCACCGCCGAGTCGCTGACCGATGCAACCGATGACCGCACCTTTGACGACATGGGCGTCTACATTGAGGAACTCGGCGTCTCCTTCGGCATTGGCGATGCCACCACCGTTTCAGTTGGTAAACTGCACCCGGTGTTCGGCACCGCCTGGGACGACGCCGCAGGCTATTTCGGCAGCTCCATCGCCGAAGATTATGAGCTGGTCGAGCAGATCGGCATCCTGGCGGACGTAGAGCTGAACGGCGCGGGCACCCTGTCCTTTGGTGTGTTCTACGCCGATGATTCCGGCCTCAGCCGCTCCATCGGCTATGATCGCGGCCGCACTGCCACCGCAGACGGCGGCGCAGGCAACACCGGCGAGCTGGACAACTTTGCCGTTCAGTGGACGCAAGAGGCAGGCAGCACCCGTTACCACATCGGCGCCCGCCACTTGAGCGCCGGCGCCGGCGACACGGATGACGAACAGGGCTTTGTCGCAGGCCTCGCCCATTCCTTCGACGGCGGTTTCGACCTCTACGGCGAGGTCGCCTCCTTCTCGAACGCAGGCGGCTCGGCGGATGACGCGCTCTATGCCACCCTGACCGGCGCCTACACCATCGGCAGCGTGACCCTGTCCGGCGGTCTTGTGCACCGGGATCTGGACAGCGCGGGCGAAACCGATCTGATCACCATCGGTGCCGACTATGAGTTCGAAAACGGCGCCACCATCGGCGGCGGCCTGGCCCGTGTGGATGAGGCCGGCAGCAAAAGCACCGTCTTCGGCGTGAACCTGATCATCCCGCTGGGTGCCTGAGACTTCCCTCGGTGACGTTTGGCATCCCCTGAACAGAACCTGACTTGGGGCCGCTTATTGCGGCCCCATTTTTTTGAGCCTTCCCCAAAACATATTCCCAAGCCTTTTACTCTGGATACCCCTTGAATCCCCAGTAATTCTGTCGGATATATTTCCCAACGGAATCACTTGGCCTTTGCGCCACCGGGCAAGGACGCGAGCAGCATGATCGTTTGCCACTGCACACAGATCTCGGACCACGACATCCGCGCAGCCATCGACTGGATGCGAAATGCCGATCCCGAAACGATAATCACCCCTGGCAAGATCTATCACGCCCTGGGGAAAACCGCTGATTGCGGCGGATGCATGCCGCTTTTCCTCGACACCATGCGCGCGAATGCTAATCTGGAAGTCCCTGCGCAGCTTCAGAATTTAGGCGCAGGCCGAATTCAGGAGAGTGAATATGCAGGGCGACGCCAAGGTCATCGACTATCTCAACAAAGCGCTGCGCCATGAGCTGACAGCGGTCAGCCAGTACTGGCTGCATTACCGGCTGCAGGACGATTGGGGCCTGGGCAGCATGGCCAAGAAAAGCCGCGAAGAATCCATCGAAGAGATGGAGCATGCGGACAAATTGATTGAAAGGATTCTGTTTCTGGGCGGCCACCCGAACCTGCAGAAGCTTGACCCGCTGCGGATCGGCCAGACCCCGAAAGAAACCCTCGAATGCGACCTTGCCGCCGAAGTGGACGCCCGCGCGCTCTACAAGGAAGCCCGCGATGCCTGCAACAAGGCGGGCGACTACGTCACGCAAAAGCTGTTTGAAGACTTGATGGCGGATGAAGAAGGCCACATTGATTTCCTCGAAACGCAGCTTGAACTGCATGACCGGATCGGCGCCGAAAACTATGCCCAGCTCAACGCCACCAAGATGGCAGAGATCGAAGACTAACCTGTTTCTGGCTGCCGCTTTTGCGGCGGCCGGCCCCGTTGCGGCGCTGGACCTGGCCAGCCAATACCATACAGAGCCGCATCTCTCCCCCCTCCCCCGTACCGACGCCGAACGCGCCCGGATTGACGCCGTGGCAGCGCCTGCAACCGATTTCTCTGCACCCGAACAATTCGAGGATCTGCCCGCCGGTGCGGCCACCGTGCGGGCACGCACGGATGACGAGGCGTTTTCCCAGCACTCTGCCAATCTCAGCTTCGAGCAGGAATTGGAGTTCAAGCTTGGCAACGGGCTATTCAAGAAGATCTGGGTGTTTTCGCCTGCGTCCACCTTGGCCTCCGACGGGCTTGGCCCGCTCTACAACGCCCGCTCCTGCCAGCGCTGCCACCTGAAGGACGGCCGCGGCCATGTGCCGGATCAGCCGGATTACGCCTCCGCCACCATGTTCCTGCGGGTTTCCACCCCCGGCCCGGTGCCGCCCGAACTGCAGGAGATTCATGACTACATCGGCACCGCGCCCGATCCGAACTATGGCACCCAGTTGCAGGACTTCTCAGCCCCCGGCATCGCCCCGGAATACAAGCTGCAGGTGGCCTATGAGGAGTTCGAGATCGCCCTGAACGGCGATGAGACCGCCACCCTGCGCCGCCCCAGCTACAGTGCTGCAAATCTCGGCTATGGCCCGCTGGCCGAGGGCGCCATGCTGTCGCCCCGCGTCGCGCCCCCAATGATCGGCCTTGGCCTCTTGGAGGCGATCCCCGCCGCCGACATCTTCGCCCACGCCGATGAGGAAGATGCGGATGGCGACGGCATCTCCGGCCGCGCCAATCTGGTCTGGTCGCATGAATTCAACCGGATCATGCTGGGCCGCTTTGGCCTGAAGGCCGGCGCCCCCACGGTGCATCAGCAGTCCGCAGGGGCATTTTCCGGCGACATCGGCATCTCCACTCCGCTGTTCCCGGCCCACGCGGGCGAATGCACCGATCTGCAAACCGCCTGCCAATCCGCCCCGCATGGCGGCGGTGATTCCCGTGAAACCGAAATCGACCAGCCGAACATGGATCTGGTCACCTTCTACAGCCGCAACCTCGGCGTTCCCGCACGGCGCAACACCGGCGACGCCCAGGTGCTGCACGGCAAACAGGTGTTTTATGACACCGGCTGCGCATCCTGCCACGTGCCGAAATACGTGACCCACCGGCTGCAGGACCGGCCCGAGCAAAGCTTCCAGCTGATCTGGCCCTACAGCGACCTGTTGCTGCACGACATGGGCGAAGGCCTGGCCGACAACCGCCCCGAAGCCCGCGCGACGGGCCGCGAATGGCGCACGCCGCCGCTGTGGGGGATTGGCCTGACGCAGCAGGTCTCCCCCCGCGCCACCTTCCTGCACGACGGCCGCGCCCGCACCCTGCTGGAGGCCGTTCTATGGCACGGCGGCGAGGCAGAGGCAGCCAAATCCCGCGTGATGGAGCTGCCGCCAGAGGACCGCGCCGCCCTGATCTCATTCCTGGAGAGCCTCTGATGCGCGCCCTTGCTCAGCCCCTCGCCCTGACCCTAGCCTTGGCCGCAGCCCCTGCCGCGGCGTCGGAGCTGTCCAGCACGATCACCGATCAACTGATCCTCCCGGCGTTCCAAGAGCTGGCAGCAGACAGCCAGGCATTGAACACCGCAGCACAGGAGGATTGCCATCCGCAATCAGAAACCCTGCGCGCGGCTTATGCCGATGCGTTCGACGCCTGGATCGCCGCCAGCTCCTACCGTTTCGGGCCGACGGAAACTGACAGCCGCGCCTTTGCGCTGGCTTTCTGGCCCGACAGCCGCAGTAAAACGCCCAAGGCGCTGGCCAACCTGATCCGCAGCGAAGACCCAGGCATCTCTGATCCGATGCAATTCGCCAGCTACTCGATCGCGGCCCGCGGCTTTTATGCGCTGGAGTACCTGCTCTTTGATCCTCAGCTCTCCACCGAAGGCAGCGACAAATACCGCTGCGCCCTGACCCGCGCCATCAGCACCGACATCGCGGCCACATCCCAATCCATCAAAACGGACTGGGAACAGAACTACGCCGCCGAAATGCGCAGCCCCGCCAATCGCTACCAAAGCGACGAGGAGATCACCCAGGAGCTGCTCAAGGCGCTCACCACCGGGCTGCAAGTGCTGGACGACATGCGCCTGGGCCGGCCGCTTGGCACCTTTGACCGCCCGCGTCCCAACCGCGCCGAGGCCCGCCGTTCGGGCCGCAGCCTGCGCCATGTGCTGGTGTCGCTGAACGCGCTGGAACCGCTGGCCGTGGCGCTGGCAGACAACCGCACGGACCTGCAAGCCAAGATCACTGCCGGTTTTGCCAAGGCCCGCGAAAAGGCAGAGACTCTGAACGACCCGGTCTTTGCAGGCGTGGCGGTTCCCGCCAGCCGGTTCCGCATCGAATCCCTGCAGCAGGAGATCAAGGACCTGCGCAGGCTGGTGGCCGGGGAACTGGGCCCGGCCCTGGGGGTTGAGGCAGGTTTCAACGCTTTGGACGGCGATTAATATGGCCTCCCGCCGCGGCTTTTTGGCCGGCCTTCTGGCCGCAGGCCTCGCCCCGCAGGCCAGTTGGGCCAGCGCCGGCAGCCCCGCTTTCCTGTCTGCCGGCAAGGACGCCGGCGGCGCCTTCCTGCTTGCGGGCCTCACAGAAGACGGCGAGGTTCTGTTCCGCCACCCGTTGCCCGCCCGCGGCCACGCGGCGGCAGCGCACCCCTCCCGCCCCGAAGCGGTTGCCTTTGCTCGCCGTCCCGGCCGCTTTGCCGATGTGATCGACTGCCGCAGCGGCGCGGCCATCGCCCGGCTGGAGCCACCCGCAGGCCAGCACTTCTATGGCCACGGCGTCTTTTCTCCCGATGGCAGCCGCCTGTTCACCACCGAAAACGATTATGAAAACGCCCGCGGTGTGATCGGCGTCTGGGACGCATCCGGCGGCTACAAACGCATTGCCGCCTTTGCCTCCGGCGGCATTGGTCCGCACGATATGCTTCTGCGCCGGGACGCGCCGGGGCTGGCGGTGGCCAATGGCGGCATTGAAACCCACCCGGACAGCGGCCGCACCAAGCTGAACCTTCCTGATATGCGCCCGAACCTCAGCTACCTGAGCTTGGACGGGACACTGGAAGAACAGATGGAACTGCCGCAAGAGCTGCATCTGAACTCAATCCGCCATCTGGCCGTGCGGGCAGACGGCACCGTCGGCTTTGCCATGCAATGGCAGGGCGATCCGGGCGAGCAGGTCCCCACCGCCGGCCTGCACCATCCCGGCAGAGCTGCGCGTCTGCTGGCCGAAGATGACCCCCGGGTTCCGAACATGAACGGCTACGGCGGCTCCATCGCCTTTTCTGCTGATGGCAGCCAGATCGGCGTCACCTCCCCGCGCGGCGGGGTGCTGCAGGTGCTGGGCACTGTCTCCGGTGCACTGCTGAACGAGCACAGGATGCGCGACGTCTGCGGCCTTGCCGCCTTTCCCGGAGGCTTCATCGCCAGCACCGGAACCGGCCGGTTTTTCGCGATTTCGGACACCGGCCAGCACCGGCTGCACCGCGCGGACCTCGCTTGGGACAACCACCTGATCCCGCTCAGCTGAGCCAGCCGGAACAGAGTTCAGTCCAGGTGCGCCGCACGCGGCGCGCCTTTTCGTTTTGCCGTTCACGAAATCAAAACGAAAACACCGGGTGACTTTTCTCACGTCTTCCACTAAAGAATCGCAGCGAAAGGAAAGCAAATGGATGCCACAGGCCGTCAGAACGAAATCATCGCCCTGCTGAACCAGCGGGACCGGGTAGACGTCGACGACCTGTCCCAGCGCTTTGGCGTGTCCTTGCAAACGGTCCGTGCGGACCTGCGCGACCTCTCTGCGCGCGGCGCCTTGTCACGTGTGCATGGCGGCGCCGTTCGGGTCAGCTCTGCCGCCAGCCAGGGGTATGAAGACCGCCGCAAGCTGAACGCCGGCAACAAGCTGGCCATGGCCGCCCTCGCCGCCGAGCTGATCCCTGACAATTGCTCCCTCACGCTCAACATCGGCACCTCCACCGAACAGGTGGCAAGGGCGCTGTCGGGCCACAGCGGCCTGACGGTGATTTCCAACAATATCAACATTATCAACCTGATGATGGGCGGCCAGGCCAAGGAGTTGATCCTGGCCGGCGGCACTGTGCGGCAAAGCGACGGTGCCATTGTCGGCGAGGACGCGGTGGAGTTCCTGTCCCGCTACAAGGTGGATTTCGCTGTCATCGGCGCCTCGGCGCTGGATGCGGACGGTGCGGTGATGGATCACGACGCCCGCGAGGTGTCCGTCGCCCGCGCAATCCTGAAAAACGCCCGCCAGCGCGTTCTGGTCTGCGACGGCAGCAAGTTCACCCGCTCTGCCCCGGTGCGGATCTGCGACGTGGCAGAGCTGGACGTGGTGATCACCGACCGCCCTGTCCCCCCTGAATTTGCCGAGGCGGCGCAGGCCGCTGGCACCCGGATCCTGACCGCAGGACAAAACGAAAGCAGCGAAAATGACTGACACGCCCGTAACGGACCTTTTCATCATCGGCGGCGGCATCAACGGCTGCGGCATCGCCCGCGACGCCGCCGGGCGCGGCCTCTCCGTCACCCTGGCCGAGATGAATGACCTCGCCTCCGCCACATCCTCCGCCTCGACCAAACTGTTTCACGGCGGTTTGCGCTACCTGGAATACTTTGAGTTCCGCCTCGTCCGTGAGGCGCTGATCGAGCGTGAAGTGCTGCTGAAAGCGATGCCGCATATCTCCTGGCCGATGCGGTTCGTGCTGCCATTTCACAAGGACATGCGGTTCGACAGCGAGACACCAACCTCCAAGCTGCTGACCACTTTCATACCCTGGATGAAGGGCCGCCGCCCGGCCTGGCTGATCCGCCTGGGCCTGTTCCTGTACGACTCCTTGGGAAAACGCGGCATCCTGCCCGGCACCGCCAAGCTGGACCTGGCCGCCGATCCGGCGGGTCGGCCGCTGAAGGACAAATTCAAAACCGCTTTTGAGTATTCCGACTGCTGGATCGAAGACGCCCGGCTGGTGGTGCTGAACGCGCGCGACGCACAGTCCCGCGGCGCAGAAATCCTGACCCGGACCGAGGTTCTCTCCGCCCAGCGCCATGCAGACCACTGGGTGATCCGCACCAAGAACCACACCACCGGCGCCGAACACGAGCACCGCGCCAGGATGCTGGTCAACGCAGGCGGGCCGTGGGTGGCCGATGTGCTGCACCAGAAGCTGGGCCAGAACAGCCGCGAAAACGTGCGTCTGGTGCGCGGCAGCCATATTGTGGTGCCGAAACTGTTCGATCACGGCCGCTGCTATTTCTTTCAAGGATCAGACGGGCGAATCATCTTTGCCATCCCCTATGAGCAGGATTTCACCCTGATCGGCACCACCGACGCCGACCATCCGGACCCGGACACAAAACCGCAGTGCACCGAGGCGGAGCAGGACTATCTTGTTGATTTCGCCTCGCAATACTTCGAGCAGCCGCTGAGCCGCGAAGATGTTGTCTGGACCTATTCCGGCGTCCGCCCGCTCTATGATGACGGCGCCAGTTCCGCCACCGCGGCCACTCGCGAATACGTGCTGACACTGGACCAGGCGCAGGCGCCGCTCTTGAATGTCTTTGGCGGCAAGATCACCACCTACCGCAAACTGGCGGAGGCTGCGCTGACCAAGATCGGCGAAGCCTTTCCGCAGTTGCCCCCCGACTGGACCGCAGGCGTGGCCTTGCCCGGCGGCGATTTCCCGGTGGAGGATGTGAAAAAACTGCAAGACAAACTGGCCGCGGACTACCCGTTCCTCACGCCCTATTGGGCGGGCCGGATGATCCGCGCCTATGGAACCGAGGCCTGGGAGGTGCTTGGAGATACCAAAACAGCCGGTGATCTGGGACAGGACTTTGGTGCGACAATCACGGCACAGGAGCTTGACTGGGCGATCGCCCGTGAATGGGTGCGGTCAGGCGACGACTACCTGTGGCGGCGCACCAAGCTGGGCCTGCGGCTGGATGAGGCTCAGCGCGCGGCGGTGGGTGCCTACATTCAAGGAAAAGCGGGACAGCTCGCGGCTTAGCTCTTAGAGACGCGCCCGAGCCTGGGTGGGTGCGAAAGTGCCCTCCCGTTTTGCCGGAGGCAAACCTTCGGTTTGACGGGAGGGTCGAGCGCAGCCCGGCCGGTCGGCCGGGCCAAACATCTCAGAATTCCACGCCCTTCTGCGCCTTCACCCCGGCGCGGAACGGGTGCTTGATCTGGCCCATTTCGGTCACCAGGTCAGCGATCTCGATCAGCTCTTCCTTGGCGTTACGGCCGGTCAGAACCACATGGGTCATCGGCGGCTTCTGCTCCACCAGGAACTCCAGCACCTCTTCCAGGTCCAGATATTCATAGCGCAGCGCGATGTTGATCTCATCGAGCAGCACCATGGTGTTGCGCTCATCCAGGATCATCTCCTTGGCCTTCTCCCAGCCTTTTTGCGCGGCGGCGATATCGCGGGCTTTGTCCTGGGTCTCCCAGGTAAAGCCTTCGCCCATCGCGTAGAACTGGCACAGACCGCTGAAATTTTCTTCGATCAGCGTGCGCTCGCCGGTCTGCCAGGCGCCCTTGATGAACTGCACCACCGCCGACGGCATCCCATGCGCAATGCAGCGCATGATCATCCCGAACCCTGACGAGGATTTACCCTTGCCCGGCCCGGTGTGGACGATGATCAGGCCCTTCTCGCCCTCCTTGGTCTTCATCATCCGGTCGCGCGCGGCCTTCTTCTTGGCCATCTTGGACGCGTGACGGGCGGCTTCTTCCTCTGAGATGCCGGTTTCAGACTTTTCACTCATGGGGGGCTCTCCAGCTGTTTGACCCATGTCTTGACAAAGAAGGGCACGATAGCGCAAGGGGGTTCAGCTGGTTCCTGTGAAAACAGGCGAAGAGGGAATGTGAAGGCCTCCATATCCGATGGGAGCTCAAGCACAGCCGCCCCCGCGACCGTGACCGGATGAGGCCGCCATGCCACTGGGACAATCCCCGGGAAGGCAGGATGGCCGGCAAGGCGCGCGCCTTGGCATCCGCAAGCCGGGAGACCTGCCAGCGTGAGAGAGTTCAACGGGCAGACGGGGTGTTCTGCGACCGGTTGAGGGGCAGGCACAGAAATGCCCCTTTTTCGGCCATCCCGCATGCCTGCCGCGACAGGAGACGCGCTGATGGCTGACGATCAGGCGGGCACCCCCGCCAGCACCCCGGAACCGGTCACGCTGACCGTGTGCCTCACCTGCCGCCGCGACGGCGCCGACCCGGAGGCCGCCCGCCCCGGCGCCATCCTGCACGCCGCGCTGGAAGAGGCCGGGATGCCCGAGGGCGTCCGTCTGCGCGGTGTCGAATGCCTGTCGTCGTGCAAGCGCGGCTGCGCCGTTGCCCTGATCGGCGGCGCGGAACGCTGGACCTATGTTTATGGCGACCTCGACCCGGACCAGCATGTCCCCGAAATCCTGGAAGGCGCTGCGGCTTACGCCGGCACCGCCGATGGCGTTGTGCCCTGGCGCCAGCGTCCGCAGACCTTCCGCAAGCAATCCGTTGCCCGCATCCCGCCGGCCAAGTTCTTCTCCGAGGAGTAATCATGAGCGATCTCAACAAGATCCCCGTCACCGTTATCACCGGCTTTCTGGGCGCTGGCAAAACCACGCTGATCCGCCACCTGATGCAGAACCCGCAGGGCAAGCGTCTGGCCGTGGTGGTGAACGAATTCGGCACCGCCGGTGTGGACGGCGACATCCTGAAATCCTGCGCCGATGACAATTGCCCGGCCGAGAACATCATGGAGCTGGCCAACGGCTGCATCTGCTGCACCGTGGCGGATGACTTCATCCCCACCATCGAACAGCTGATGGCCCTGCCCGAAAAACCCGACCATATCGTGATTGAGACCTCCGGCCTGGCCCTGCCCAAGCCGCTGCTGAAGGCGTTTGACTGGCCCGCAATCCGCTCCCGCATCACCGTCGACGGGGTGATTGCCCTGGCGGACGCCGAAGCCGTGGCCAAAGGCCAGTTCGCCCCCGATCTGGACGCCGTGCAGGCCCAACGCGAGGCGGACGACAGCATCGACCATGAAACGCCCCTGTCCGAAGTGTTCGAAGACCAGATCTCCTGCGCTGACATCGTTCTGCTGTCCAAGGCCGATCTGGCCGGCGACGAAGGCGTCGAAAAAGCCCGCGCGGTGATCGAGGCCGAAGCGCCCCGCAAGCTGCCGATCCTGCCGATGAGCGAAGGCGTCATCGACCCGCGCATCATCCTGGGCCTGGGCGCCGCTGCCGAAGACGATCTGGACGCCCGCCCCAGCCACCACGACGGCCACCACGACCACGAGCATGACGATTTTGAAAGCATCGTTGTCGAAATGGGCGAAGTAACCGACCCCGAAGCGCTGCAGAATGCCATCGTGAAACTCGCCCGCGAGCGCAACATCCTGCGCGTCAAGGGCTATGTCGCGGTGGAAGGAAAACCGATGCGGATGCTGGTTCAGGCCGTGGGCGAGCGTCTGCGCGCCCAGTACGACCAACCCTGGGGGACGCAGCCGCGCAAGACCGCCCTGGTGGTCATCGCCGAGCATGACGACATCGACGAACAGGCCATCCGCGCCGAACTGGGGGCGTAAGCAAGTGAAAACGAAGCGTCAGAATTTGAACGGTCCAGCCCGGCGGCACGCCGGGCAGCGCCCGTCCCGCCCCCGTCAAACCAAAGGTTTGCCTTCGGCAAAACGGGGCGGGCGCTTCGCTTCCTGCCCCGCCGTGCCGGGCGCTGCCCTCTCCGCTATCAAACGACCTTCCAGGCAGGGAGCCTGAGCCCATGCACGTCGTCTTCCGCGAAAGCCACGGCCTTGACGAGACCGATACCCCGCAGGACCTGGGACAAACCCCTGCGGACCTTGTGGTGCTGTCCTTCTCCGACAGCGACCTCGGTGCCTTTGCGGCAGGCTGGCACCGGGCGGAGGGCAAGCTGCCCAGCCTCCGGGTCGCCAATCTGGTGGCGCTCAAGCACCCGCTCTCGGTCGACGTTTACGCGGAACAGACACTGGAGGGTGCCAAGGGCGTCCTCGTCCGCCTCATAGGCGGCGAAAGCTACTGGTCCTACGGCCTTGCCACCCTGCAGGACCTCGCCCGCCGCAAGGGCATTGCCCTGGCCATCCTGCCCGCAGACGGCCGCGAAGATGCGCGCTTGGATGAGCTGTCCACCCTGCCCGTCTCCACCTTGCGCCGCCTCCAAGCCTTGTGCGACGCCGGCGGCGCCGTCGCAGCCCAGGCCGCCCTCGCCCAGCTCTCGCTCGCCGCCGGCCTTTATGCAGGCCCGGTGCTTGGCCTCAAGACCATGCCGCAGCATGGCTTCTACGACCCCGCCAAGGGCGTGCTCGCCGATCTGCCCCAGCAGGACAAACCGCTGGTGCTGGTCAGCTTCTACCGCTCCTACCTTACTGCCGCCGATACCGCGCCGGTGGATGCGCTGATCACAGACCTCCGCGCCCGCGGCTACGCCGCCTACGGCATCTTTGCCGCCAGCCTCAAGGCCGCCGCCGCCGCAGAATGGCTGCGCAGAAAACTCCCTGAACTGAACCCGGCTGCGATCATCAATGCCACCGCGTTTTCGGCGCAGGGCACCGACGGCAGCGCCTCGCCGCTTTCCGCCACCGGCTGCCCGGTGTTCCAGGTCGCCCTCTCCACCGCCCGCCGCAAAGACTGGGCCGAGGCCGACCGCGGCCTCTCGCCTGCCGACCTCGCCATGCATGTGGTGCTGCCGGAGGTCGACGGCCGTATCTTCGCAGGCGTCGTCAGCTTCAAGTCGCCGGGCAAAAAAGACCCGGACCTGCAATATTCCCGCTTTGCCCACCGCGCCGATACGGACCGCATCAAGGCGGCCGTCGACCGTGTCGAGGGCTGGCTGCGCCTCGCCAAGCTGCCGAATGCGGACAAGCGCCTCGCCCTGATCCTCTCCACCTACCCCGGCCGCGACCACAACCTCGCCCATGCCGTCGGCCTCGACGCGCTGGCGTCCTGCGACGAGATCCTGCGCACGCTCTGGGACCAGGGCTATACAGTTGAGCCGCAGGAAAACACCGGCCTGCGGCTGATGGAAGAGACGCTGTGCGTCCCCCTCTCTGATTACAAATCCGCCCTCGCCACCCTGCCGCAAGACCTGCAGAACACCTTGACCGCCGCCTGGGGCGTCCCGGAAGATGACCAAGATTGCCGCGATGGCGCCTTTCATTTCAAGGCCTTGCGCGCAGGCAAAGCCCTGATCGCGCTGCAGCCCGAACGCGGTGAGGTGAAAAACCGCGTCGATGATTACCACGACCTCGACCGCACGCCGCGCCATGCCTATGTGGCCTTTTACCTGTGGCTGCGCGCCCAAACCGACGCGCTCATCCACATCGGCGCCCACGGCACCCTGGAATGGCTTCCGGGCAAGGCGGTGGCGCTGTCCGGCGCCTGCTGGCCAGAGGTGCTGACCGGCCCGCTGCCCGTCGCCTACCCGTTCATCGTCAACGACCCGGGCGAGGCCGCCCAGGCCAAGCGCCGCATCGGCGCCGTCACCCTCGGCCACCTGCCGCCCCCCTTGGCCCAGACCAACCTGCCCGAGGGCATGGCGCGGCTCGAAAGCCTGCTGGATGAATACTCCACCGCCGACGGCCTCGACCCCGCCCGCCGCGACCGGCTGATCGGTGACATCCGCGCCGAAGCCCAAGGCACCGGCGTCGAGGCTGACCTGGGCCTGACGCCCAACACTTCGCCCGCTGAAGCGATCACCCGGATTGACGCCTTTGTCTGCGACATCAAGGAAAGCCAGTACGGCGAGGGGCTGCACATCTTCGGCACCGGCCAATGCGGGCCTGAGGAACGCGCCGGGCTGATTGCCGCGCTGGACGGCAAAATCGTCCCCCCCGGCCCCTCCGGCTCGCCCTTCCGCGGCCGCGCCGATGTGATCCCGACGGGCCGCAACCTCTTTACCACCGACCCGCGGGCGGTGCCGTCGCGGGCGGCGCATGCCCAAGGGGTCAAGCTGGCGGAAGAGCTGCTGCGCCGCCACCTTCAGGACCACGGCGACTGGCCCAAGGGGCTGGTGATCGACCTCTGGGGCTCCGCCACCATGCGCACCGCCGGTGAAGAATTCGCGATGGCCTTGCATCTCGCAGGCCTGGCACCGCAATGGGACGAAGGCTCCGAGCGCGTCTCCGGCTTCGAAGTCCTCCCCCTTTCGATGCTGAACCGCCCCCGCATCGACGTGACCCTGCGGGTCTCCGGTCTGTTCCGCGATGTCTTCCCGGGCCTTGCCCAGATGTTCGAAAGTGCCGCTGCTGCCCTCGCCCAGCGCGAAGAAACTCAAACGGACAACCCCTACCTCACCGAAACCCCACGCGTCTTCGGCCCCAAGCCCGGCCAGTACGGGTTGTCGATGAACCCGCATCTGGACGATTACACCGACGACGTCCGCCAGGCCGCAGGCGAAGCCTGGCTCAACGCCTCTTCGCACGCCATCGACGCCAAGGGCGCGATCACCGACGCCCGCGAGGCGCTGGAGACCCGCCTGCAGGGTGCCGACAGCTTTGTGCACCTGCAGGACCTGCCGGAAACCGACCTTCTGGTCGCCTCGGACTATGCCGCGCATGAAGCGGGCTTTGCCGCCGCCATGGCCCGCATAGGCCAGGCCGCACCGGCGCTCTACCACATGGACGCCACCCGCCCGGACAAGCCGCAGGCACGCAGCTTGGGCGAGGAAATCGCCCGCGTCACCCGCGCCCGCGCCGCCAACCCGGACTGGGCCACCTCGATGATGAACCACGGTTTCCGCGGCGCCGCCGAGATCGCCGCCACCCTCGACCACATGGCCGCCTTTGCGCATCTGGCGCAGGTGGTGCAGCCGCATCTGTTCGATCTCTATTTCGAGGCCACCCTGGGCCGCGACGATCTGGTGGCATTCATGGAACGCGACAACCCCGCCGCCCTGCAAGCCATGCGCGACCGCTTCCGCGCCCTGTTCGATGCAGGCCTCTGGAGCACGCGGCGCAACTCGATCATGGCCGATCTGGAGGGGGCCGCATGAGTGCCGCCGCTGAACCCAAGGTCTACGGCTGGTGCCCCGGCGCCCTGCGTCCCATGATGTCCGGCGACGGTCTGGTGGTGCGGGTGCGCGCACCGCTTGGTAAACTTTCCGTAACCCAGGCGCGCGGTGTGGCAAGACTTTCTGAAGAGTTCGGCAACGGCCTCCTCGACATCTCCGCCCGCGCCAACCTGCAGATGCGCGGCATCCGCGAAGACGCGCATAAACAGCTGATCGCGGGTCTGCGCGGCCTTGGCCTGATCGACCCGGATGCGCAGGCCGAAGCCCGCCGCAATGTCCTCCTCGCCCCCTTCTGGGCAGAGGGCGATGACACCCACGCCATCGCCACAGAGCTCAGCGCCGCGCTGACGGCGGCAACGGACCTCACCCTGCCCGGGAAGTTCGGTTTTGCCGTCGACTGCGGCGAGACGCCGGTTCTGCAGGACACCGCCGCCGACATCCGCATCGAACGCGCAGGCGGAACCCTGATCCTGCGCGCCGACGGGTCGGAAACCGGCAAACCCGTCACACGTGAATCCGCGGTTCCCGAGGCCCTCGCACTGGCGCGCTGGTTCCTTGCCCAAGGCGGCGCGCCCGAAGGCCGTGGCAGGATGCACCGTCTCATCGCGCGCCGCGGGCCGCCGGCGGCACATGCCGCACCCCGGGCAAAGGCAAGCTTCCGTGCAAAACCGGGCGCTGTCCCCGCAGGGACACTTGCCGCTTTGGAGTTCGGGCAGATGCCTGCCGCAACGCTTGCGCAACTGGCGGACTACGGAGACATCCGCCTCACCCCCTGGCGCGCGCTGCTGGTGGAAGGCGCCGAAACCCTCCCGCCCTTGCCCGGCCTGATCCTCGATGCCACGGATCCGCGCCTGCATGTGGTCGCCTGCACCGGCGCACCCGGCTGCCTGCAGGCGCTTTCCTCCACCCGCGATCTGGCACGGGACTTATCCCCGCATGTCCCCGCGGGGACAAAGCTGCATATCTCCGGCTGCGCCAAGGGCTGCGCCTGCCCCGGAACCGCGCCGCTCACCCTGACCGCAACGGGTGAAAACGAATTCTCCTTGATCCGCAATGGCACCGCCGCGGATCAGCCGCTAAAGACCCGCCTGAGCGCCGCTGATTTGCGCGCCGCTCCCGAACTTCTGAAAGAGGGCAGCTGACATGCTCCACACCTATGAGACCAACGGCGCCGCGATCTATGCCGAGAGCTTTGCCACCATCCGCCGCGAAGCCGATCTGGCCCGCTTCAACAAGGACGAGGAAAGCGTCGTCGTGCGCATGATCCACGCCGCCGGCATGGTTGGGCTGGAAGAGCATGTGCGCTTCTCCGACGGGATGGCGGAATCCGCCCGCGCCGCCCTTGCCAAAGGCGCGCCGATCCTGTGTGACGCCTATATGGTTTCCGAAGGCATCACCCGCCCGCGCCTGCCCGCGGACAACGAGGTGATCTGCACCCTGCGCGACCCCAAGGTGCCGGAGATGGCCAAGGAAATGTCCAACACCCGCTCAGCCGCTGCCCTCGAACTGTGGCGCCCGAAACTGGACGGCGCCGTGGTCGCCATCGGCAACGCCCCGACCGCGCTGTTCCACCTTTTGAACATGCTGCAGGACCCGTCCTGCCCCCGCCCTGCTGCCATCATCGGCTGCCCGGTGGGCTTTGTCGGCGCGATGGAATCAAAAGAGGCTCTGATGGAAGACCTGCCGGTGCCCTCGATGATCGTCAAAGGCCGCCTGGGCGGTTCCGCCATTACCGTCGCCGCCGTCAACGCGCTGGCGAGCTGGAAAGAGTAATCATGGGCAAAGTCATCTGCGCCGGGCTTGGCCCCGGGGATCCCGATCTGATGAGCGTCCGCTCGCACCGGATGATCTCCGGCGCGCGCCATATCGCCTATTTCCGCAAGGCCGGCCGTCAAGGCCAGGCCCGCGCCATCGTCGAAGGCATGCTGGCAGAGGGCGTCACCGAGCACGCGATGGAATATCCGGTCACCACCGAAATCCATTTCTCGGACCCCGAGTACAACCGGGTGCTGGCGGAGTTCTATGACCAATGGGCCAATACCCTGGCCGAGATTGCGCAGGACGAAGACGTGGTTGTGCTGTGCGAGGGCGACCCGTTCCTCTATGGCTCCTACATGCATCTCTACACCCGGCTGCAGGGCCGCGCCGAGCAGGAGATCGTGCCCGGCATCACCGGCATGTCCGGCTGCTGGACCGCCTCCGGCCAGCCGATTACCTGGGGGGACGATGTGCTGACCGTGGCGATGGCCACCCTCAGCGAGGATGAACTGGCCAAACGCGCCGCCGAGACGGACGCGCTGGTGGTGATGAAGATCGGCCGCAATCTGCCCAAGCTGCGCCGCGCGCTGGAGCGTGCGGGCCGTGCGGGTGACGCCTGGCTGGTCGAACGCGGCACCATGCCGGGGCAGACCGTGCAGAAGCTCTCGGAGATCCGCGGCGAGGTGCCCTATTTCTCCATCGTACTGGTTCACGGACAGGGGCGCCGGCCATGAAACTATCGCAAAACGGCTGGGTGGTGATTGCGGGCCTTGGCCCCGGCAACGAGGCGCTGGTGACGCAGGAAGTGCGCGACGTTATCAGTGAGGCAACTGATATTGTTGGCTATATTCCTTATGTGAAACGCGTTGAGCCGCGCGAGGGGCTGACCCTGCATGCCACCGACAACCGCGTTGAGGTCGACCGCGCCACCCATGCGCTGGAGATGGCCGCAGAGGGTAAGCGCGTTGTTGTGGTTTCCTCCGGCGATCCGGGCGTCTTTGCCATGGCCTCTGCCGTGTTCGAAGCGCTGGAAAACTGTGCCGAAGCCAACCCCGCTTGGCTGGATCTGGAAATCAAGGTGCTGCCCGGCATCACCGCGATGCTGGCAGCGGCAGCGGCCATTGGCGCGCCTTTGGGGCATGATTTCGCGGCCATCAACCTTTCCGACAACCTGAAACCCTGGAGCCTCATTGAAAAGCGCCTGCAGCTGGTGGGTGAGGCCGGTCTGGCAATGGCGTTCTACAACCCGCGCTCCAAGTCGCGGCCGCATCAGTTTGCCCGCGCGCTGGAGATCCTGCGCGAAGCCTGCGGACAGGATACGCTGATTAGCTTTGCGCGCGACGTGACCAAGCCGGGACAGGAGCTGCTGACCGTGCCGCTGAAGGACGCAACACCTGAGATGGCCGACATGCGCACCGTGGTGATCGTCGGCAACCGCGACACGCGGCGCATTGGCAATTACGTCTATACCCCCCGCTATGCGGCCGAGACCTAGGGGTTAGCCAGCGGGATGCGACAGCCAGGCCATAACCTCTGCCACGCTGCCCAGGATGGGGCGCTGCCCTGCTTTGGCGGGCACCTCGGGTCTGCCGATCATGATGACCGGCAGGCCAAGGCCGCGAGCGGCAGTGAGTTTGGCTGCGGCGCCCGCGCCGCCCGCGTTTTTGGCAACCACATGGGTGATGCCATGGCGCTGCATCAGCGCGGTGTCGCCCGCCGCATCAAACGGGCCGCGGGCGATCTCGACCGTGGTGTGCGGCAGCGGCAAAGGCGCCTCCGGTTCATCGACCAGCCGCAGCAGGTAGTGATGCTGGGGTTTGGCTGCGAATTGGGTGAGGTTCTGTTTACCGATCGCCAGAAACACCCGCGCCGCGGCCTCGGGCAGAGCATTGACGGCTTCATCAATAGTCCCGACGTGAACCCAAGTGTCGCCCTTGCCCGCCTGCCAGGCCGGGCGTTCAAAGGCGCAGAGGTTCACGCCCGCCGTTTTGCAGGCTTGTACCGCATTGGTGCTCATTTGCGCTGCGAACGGGTGGGTTGCATCGACGGCATGGGTGATGGCTTCGGCTTTCAGATAGGCTGCAAGCCCGTCCACGCCGCCAAAGCCGCCAACACGGGTGGGCAGCGGTTGGCTGACCGGCTTGGCCGTGCGGCCGGCGTAGGAGAACACCGCATCCGCGCCTGCCTCAGCCAGGGTTTTGGCGAGCGCCGAGGCCTCGGTGGTGCCGCCCAGAAGAAGGATGCGTGTCATGTCTGATCCATGGCTTACGATAATCGGTCTGGGCGAAAATGGACTGGAAGGCTTGGGCGATGCAAGCCGGAAGGCGCTGGCGGAAGCCGAAGTGATTATCGGCGGCCCACGGCATCTGGAGCTGGCTGGCGCGGGAAGCAAAGGGCAGCCCTGGCCGGTGCCCTTTTCCACTGAACCCGTGCTGGCTGCACGCGGACGGCGCGTTGCCGTGCTGGCCTCGGGCGATCCGTTCTGGCATGGCGCTGGTGGCTCGCTGATGCGGGATCTGGAGGCGGGTGAATGGGTGTCGCACCCGGCGCCATCGTGTTTTGCGCTGGCGGCAAACCGGCTGGGCTGGAAGCTGGAAGAGGTGCTGTGCCTTGGACTGCACGCGGCGCCTTACGCGCGGCTGCTGCCGCTCTTGGGCCGGGGGGGGCGGGTGATCTGCACCCTGCGGGACGGGGCGGCGCCTGGGGAACTGGCGGAGTGGCTGGTTGCGCATGGTCAGCCCGATGCCCGGCTCTGCGTGATGGAGCGGCTTGGCGGCCCCAAGGAACGGATGTTCCGTACCACTGCCGGGGAGTGGGATGTGCCGCCGGGGGGGGCTCCGGTCCTTATGGCCATCGAGGCCATGCGGCCCGGGCTGCCGCAGGCGGCGGGGCTGGCGGATGACCTCTTTGCCAGCGATGGGCAAATCACCAAACGCCCCGTCCGGGCGCTGACGCTGTCAGCGCTGGCGCCGCGCGCGGGTGAACTGCTGTGGGACATCGGCGGCGGTTCCGGATCGGTCTCGGTGGAGTGGTGTTTGGCGGCGCCTGGCGCGCGGGCGATTACTTTTGAGCCGCGCGACAACCGTCTGGCGAACATCCGCGCCAATACGGCGGCGTTTGGGCTGGACCACCGGATGACGGCGGTTCTGGGCAAGGCACCGGATGTGCTGGACGGCCAGCCCCTGCCCGACTGCGTGTTCATTGGCGGCGGCGGGTCGCAGGCTTTGCTGGACCACCTGTGGGAAATTCTGCCGGAAGGCACCCGGCTGGTGGCCAATGGTGTCACACTGGAAACGGAAACGCTGCTGATGCAGGCCCATGCCGCGCGCGGCGGGCAGTTGTTGAAAGCTGAAATCGCCGAGGCGGGCCCGCTGGGGTCGATGCGCGACTGGCGGCGGGCGCGGCCTGTCATTCAGTGGAGCGTCACGCGATGAAAGTGGCGGGGATCGGGTTTCGCAGTGCTGCCACAGCGGCGGATTTGCAGGCAGCGCTGGCGCTGACCGGGGAACGTGTGGATGCGCTGGCCTCAGTCGCGGAGAAGGCCGCGGCGTCTGCCATGCAAGAGTTTGCGCAAAGCATCGGCCTGCCGGTGATTGCGCTGCAGGCGAGGGATATTAGCGGGGAGCAGACCTTGACCTGCTCACCCCGGATCAAGGCGCGGTTCGGCACCGGGTCGCTGGCGGAAGCCGCGGCGCTGGCGGGCGCGCGCCATGGGGCACCGGAGGCGCGGGCGCGCCTCCTGGCCCCCAGAGTTGTCACCGCGGATGGGCTTGCCACCGCGGCCATAGCAGAAAGACTTGAGCCATGACCGTTCACTTCATTGGCGCCGGACCGGGCGCTGCCGACCTTTTGACCCTGCGCGGGCGCGACATCCTCGCCGCCTGCCCGGTGTGCCTTTATGCGGGCTCGCTAGTGCCGGAGGAAATCCTGAGCCACTGCCCCGCGGACGCGAAGATCGTGAACACCGCGGCGATGGACCTGGAGGCCATCGTGGCAGAGATCAAGGCCGCGCATGAGGCCGGTCAGGATGTGGCGCGTCTGCACTCTGGCGATCTGTCGGTTTGGTCCGCGATGGGTGAGCAGATCCGCCGCCTGAAAGCCGAGGGCATTCCCGTGTCAGTCACCCCTGGTGTGCCGTCCTTTGCCGCAGCGGCTGCGGCACTGGGAACCGAACTCACCCTGCCCGGCCTTGGCCAGTCGGTAGTGCTGACGCGCACGCCAGGGCGCGCGTCCTCGATGCCTGCGGGCGAGTCGCTGGAGAACTTTGCCAAGACCGGCACCACGCTGGCGATCCACCTTTCGATCGGCAATCTGGATCATGTGGTGGAGAGCCTCACGCCCCATTACGGTGCCGGTTGCCCGGTGGCCGTGGTCTACCGCGCCAGCTGGCCGGATCAGCAGATCATCCGGGCGACGCTGGAGACACTGAAAGGGTCCTTGGACGAAAAGATCTCCCGTACTGCGCTGATCCTGGTGGGGCCGGTGCTGAAGGGCGAAGGGTTTGACGAGAGCTGCCTCTATTCCACCGAATACGACCGCCGCTACCGACCGCAAAGCGCGGACAGCCCGTGGTCAAGCTGGAGCCATGGCGATGACTGATATGAACCCTCCCGGACTGATGATCTCGGCGCCCTCCTCGGGCACCGGCAAGACCACGGTGATGCTGGGCCTGCTGCGCGCGCTGGCCGAAGACGGCCTCGTGGTGCAGCCCTACAAGAGCGGGCCGGACTATATTGACCCGGCGTTCCATCTGGCGGCTGCCAAACGGCCAAGCTTCAACCTCGACACCTGGGCGATGGACGCGGGCCTGCTGGATGCGGTCACCAGCCAGGCCGCAGGTGCAGAAATCTGTATCGGCGAGGGCTCGATGGGGCTGTATGACGGGGTGGCGACGCGGGGCCAGTCGGGTTTTGGCTCCTCAGCCGAGACCGCCAAGCGCATGGGCTGGCCGGTGGTGCTGGTGGTAGATGTCGGCGGCCAGGCGCAATCCGCTGCCGCCACGGCGCTGGGGTTCAAGAACTATGACACCGATGTGCCCTTTGCCGGAGTGATCCTTAACCGGGTGGCAAGCCCGCGGCATGAACGGCTGACCCGTCTGGGGATGGAAAAGGCCGGTATCACGGTGCTTGGCTCCCTGCCCCGGCGCGGTGATCTGGCGCTGCCGGAACGGCATCTGGGACTGATCCAAGCGGTGGAGCATCCCGATCTGGAAGCGGCCATTGCAGGCTATGCGGCGTTCCTGCGTGAGAATGTCGATCTGGAGGCGATCAAATCGGCGGCACTGGCGGGGGCGGCCCCGGCGGCGGCGGCACTGCCCCTGCCCCCAGCCCAGCGGATTGCGCTGGCGCGGGATGCGGCGTTTTCCTTTACCTATCCGCATCTGCTGACCGGATGGCGTGCAGCCGGGGCAGAGATCCTGCCATTCTCGCCACTGGCGGATGAGGCGCCCGCGGCGGACGCCGATCTGATCTGGCTTCCCGGCGGCTATCCTGAGCTGCACGGCGGCACGCTGGCGGCGGCAGAAAACTTCCGCACCGGGCTGCGCAAACATGCCGAAACCAAGCCGGTGCATGGTGAATGCGGCGGCTACATGGCCCTGGGCGAGGCGCTGATCGACAAGGAAGGCAACCGGCATCAGATGGCCGGGCTTCTGGGTCTTGTGACCTCATACGAGAAGCGCAAATTCCACCTTGGCTATCGCCGGGCCGTGCTTCAGGCCGGCATGCCGGGTTTTGCTGCTGGCACTGCGCTGCGCGGCCATGAATTCCACTATTCCACCATTCTGGATGAACCCGATGCGCCGCTGGCCAATGTCATGGACGCGGACGGCAACCCGGTGCCGGAAACCGGATCGGTCAAGGGCCATGTCACCGGCACCTTCTTCCACCTGATCACCGGAGAACAGGCATGAGCGGGTTTGTCAGCTTTGTCTCTTCCGGCCCCGGCGATCCGGAGCTGCTGACCGTCAAAGCGGTCAAACGGCTGGAAGCCGCGGATGCGGTGCTGTTTGACGATCTGTCCTCGGGGCCGATCCTGAGCCATGCCCGGAGTGACGCCGATCTGGTCGGCGTCGGTAAACGCGCAGGCCGCCCCTCGCCGAAGCAGGATCATGTCAGCCGGCTTTTGGTGGATTATGCCTCTTCCGGCCTCAATGTGGTGCGGCTTAAGTCCGGGGATTCCGGCGTTTTCGGACGGCTGGAAGAAGAGATCGCCGCGCTGCGCGAAGCAGGCATCGCGTTTGAGATCGTGCCCGGTGTGACCGCAGCCTCGGCTGCGGCAGCGGCGGCAAACATCCCGCTCACCCGGCGCAAGACCGCGCGGCGGCTGCAATTCATCACCGGCCACGATGTGACCGGCGGCCTGCCGGACGATCTGAACATGGCGGCGCTGGCCGACGCCGAGGCCACCACCGTGGTCTATATGGGCAAACGCACCTTTGCAGCGCTTGCGGAAAAGCTGATGGAAGCGGGCCTGCCGGCAGAAACCGATGCGCTGGTTGCGCTTGGTGTCTCCACGCCCGAACAATCGCTGCACCGCCACAAGGTGGGCGAGCTGCCTGACATGCTGCGGGCGATGGAAACCACTGCGCCGGTGCTGATCCTCTATGGCCCGCTGGCCGACCAGGACCTGGCCGAGGGATGAACGCGCCGATCCTCACTCTGTGCCGTACCTGCCGCGACGCGGACCCTGCCCTGCCCGGGCAGGCCGCCGCAGTGCTGGAGGCGGCGGGGGTGAAGGTCAAGCTGCAGCAGGTGGACTGCATGTCCGGCTGCAAACGCCCGCAGACGCTGGCTGTGCGGCAGAGCGGCAAGACCGCCTATCTGTTCGGAGAGATCACTGCAAAAGACCTGCCGGACATCCTGACCTTCCTGCGGATGTATGGTGAAAGCGCCGACGGCAATTTTGCCGACGCCCGTCCGCTGGGCAATTTGCGTTTCAAGGCGATTGCCCGCATCCCGGCCGAAACCGCCTGAATAGCTGTGCTGCGTGACGCTGAAAGGCTGCAAACTGGCGGAATCATTCTTGACCCGGCGGCGCCCCGCGGGGCAGAACAATCCGACACGGTGTCTGATAGTGCCTAAGCACTGGGACTGAAACGGGAATGAGGACGGTGGACCAAATCGCGGCACCGAAGCCTCAACCGCCCCCGCGACTGTGAGCGGCGAGCGGCCTTCCAATATCCACTGGCGCAAGCCGGGAAGGAGGAAGGCAGCTGCGACCCGCGAGTCAGGAGACCGGCCGTGTAAGGACGCAACAATCTGCCGTCGGGTGTGACGGCGAGGAGGACTAGAAATGACGACCAAAACGCTCAAGGCATCTGCCGCCGGCACGACCTTCATCCCGGCACTGTTTGCCGTGGTTCTGGGCCTGGGGATCATCACCCTGACCGGCCATGTTCAGGCATCCGCTTTGCATGACGCCGCTCACGATGTGCGCCACGCAACCGGCTTCCCCTGCCACTGAGACCATGTTCAGTCGTATTCTGATCAGCGGCTTGTTCGCTGGTGCTGCAGCAGGGTTGATTACCGCCCTGCTGCAGCTTTATTTCGTGCAGCCTGTGCTGCTGCACGCCGAGCTCTATGAATCCGGTGAGCTGGTGCATTTCGGCGCTGACGCTGTTTCAGCGCATCCCGAACTGCCCGGCTTTGATGCTGTGCGCGATGGTCTCAGCATTGTCTTCACCATGCTGACCTACACCGGCTATGCGCTGGTGCTGGTGGCGCTGATGTCGATGGCCGAGCGCCAGGGGCATGAGGTGACCGCACGCAACGGCCTGATGTGGGGCCTGGCTGGCTTCATCGCCTTCCACTTTGCGCCCGGCATGTCGCTGGCGCCGGAAGTGCCCGGGGTGGCAGCTGCCGACGTCGGCGTGCGCCAGATCTGGTGGACCATCACCGTGGCGGCAGCTGGTGTCGCGATGTGGCTGATCGCCTTTGGCGGCAATCTGGTGAGCTATCTGGTTGCAGCCCTGCTGCTGATGGCGCCGCATGTTGTCGGCGCACCTGAGCCGGAGACGTTCTCAGGTCCGGTTCCGACCGAGATCGGCGCCCTGTTTGCCGCTCGTGCCTTTGGCATCGGCATGGCCGCCTGGGCATTGCTGGGCAGCTTTGCCGGCTACTTCTGGCAGGCTGAAGGCAAGCGCGCGGACGCCGCTGCCTGATCCCGCCCCTCTTGCTCCCCGCCGGCCCGGAACCGGCGGGGCATTCTTTTTTTCGAGGATGACAAAATGTCCCGCTCTCTCGCTCTTTTTGCTATCGGCCTGGTGTTCGGCGGCGGCGCCGGTTTTGTGACGGCTGCCGGCAATGGCATCACCTTTGACGGTCATGATCATGGCGATCCTGCGCATCATGGCGGCAGCAATGCCGAAATGGCAGCCCATGACCATTCCCAGGCCGTCAGCCTGGCGGCGGGCCCGGATGCGCCCGGTGTTGCGGTCCAGCTGCATAAGGACCCGATGGCCGGCTGGAACCTGCAGGTCACACCGCAGAACTTCCGCTTTGCGCCCCAGAACGCCTCTGCCGCGGATGCAGACGGCGAAGGCCATGCGCATGTCTATATCAATGGCGAAAAACTCGCCCGCCTGTACGCCGGCTGGATGCATATTGCATCTCTGCCCGCAGGCGCCGAGGTGAAAGTTTCGCTGAACACCAACAGCCACAGCCCGCTGATGATCGACGGCGTGCCGGTCGAAGCCAAGGTGACCGCCCCGGCCGACAGCGAAGGCTCCTGACCGCAACTGCAGGCTTGCAGACAACAGCGCGCGGCCCCATAGGGGGTCATGTTTTCATGCTAGAGGCCCCGTGATGATTGAGCTTTCCCTGATCGGCATCGGCACCGGCAACCCGCAGCACATGACGCTGCAGGCGATCGACGCATTGAATGCGCAAGACCTGATCCTGATCCCCAACAAGGGCGCGGGCAAGGATGATCTGGCGGGGCTCAGGCGGGAGATCTGCACCCGGGCCATCGAGGGCGGCGGGCCGAAGATCGTCGAATTCGCCCTGCCGATGCGCGACGAGGCCACCAAAAGCTACCACCGGCGGGTGGATGACTGGCATGACGCCATCGCGGAAATCTGGTGGCAAAACATCACCGCGAACCTGCGCGAAGGCGGCAAGGCGGGCTTTCTGGTCTGGGGCGATCCATCGCTTTATGACAGCACCATGCGGATTGCTGAGCGGCTGAAGACGCTGGCGGACATCAAACTGACAGTGATCCCCGGCATCACCTCGATCCAGGCACTGACCGCGGCGCACGCGATTCCCGTGAACGAGATCGGCGCCCCCTTCACCATCACCACCGGGCGGCAATTGCGCGAAAACGGCTGGCCGGACAGCGCTGATACGTTGGTGATCATGCTGGACGGGGAATGTTCGTTCCAGTCCATTGATGCGCAAGAGGCAGAGATCTTCTGGACCGCTTACGCGGGCATGGAAAACCAGATTTCCGTGGCAGGCCCGCTGGCGGAGGTTGCCGGCCAGATCATTGAAACCCGCGCCAAGGCACGGGCCGAACATGGCTGGATCATGGATATCTACCTGCTGCGACGGCGGTAACTGCCGCTGTCAGAGGCGAAACAGCGCTTTGAACCCCGCCTGTATTTCCGCAGCGCAGCAGGTCTGGAGTTGTTCCGTTGCCAGGGTGCGCTGGCTCAGTTGTTGCTGATGATGCAGTGCAATCAACCCGCCGGTGCATGGAATAGACTTGCGGGGTCTCCCCCGGCCATGACCCATCGCAGCAGTTCATTGCAGGCCGACACATAGTCGCCCGCATTGGCCTTTCGCATCATCTTTGACCGGCACACCGAACCGGATCCGACATTGAAGGCCAGCTCGAGCATGGATGCCTGCACGCCGACAGGAATGCGCTTGTTCGTCATGCAGCCTGAGATTTCCGCATAGAGCGTTTGAACGTCCTCTTCGAGACGATCCACGCATTCCGCCATGGTCGCCTTATCGCCAATCTGCACACCATGGGTATCGCCAAAACAGATGGTCGCCACGTCCACAATGTCGCGGTACGCTTCCAGCCGCACCTGGGGGCGTCACCGCCTTGATCGGCGCACTTCAGCTGACGTTTGATTTCAGTGGGCGGGCACGCACTCACCAAATGCTTCAGCACGACTACTACCAAGCGCTGGCCAATTTTCAGAGAATTACCGATCCGACCGAGAGCGACGTCGCAGAGGCGAATTCGCAGCTCACCACAATCATGGCTCATGAGCCGCCCGTGATGCGGGCCGTCGATGCCAAAGCACACAATGACGCTATAGATGCCACGGGCTTTTAAGAGCAAGACCAGAGGCTCAAGGTGCCGTTGTGGCACCACTTGCTCCGGAACTTCATTGGCTTTGAAGGCAAGAACTACCCAACCTTCAATGAAGTCGAAATCCTCAAACACAAGGCTCTCGAAGCCAAGAAAGGAAAAACACCTAATGCAACGACGCAATAACAGTTCATTCGGCGGCAAGCTGATAAATAATGGCTGGGGAGCCAGACAGCCACAGAAGCCAACGAAAGACGGCGGAAGCTCCAAGGAGAAATAGCAATCAACCCTCCTCACGCCGCCTGCTCCATCGCCTGCACCGATCAGCAGATCGCGGCGATCACCGGCCACAAGAGCCTGTCCATGGTCCAGAAATATTCGAAAGGCGCGTGTCAAAAGCGCCTGGCAAAAGAGGCTCAAGACCTTCGGGAACGGAACAAAAACAGATCATGAACGTGGGGAATTTTTTGGGGAAACCCAAAATCACCCCTTCGGGGCGGTCGATCAAGGTGGCAGCTAACTAGTTGATTTTGTGGCGGGGAGACAGGGATTCGAACCCTGGGAACGCTCTCACGTTCAACGGTTTTCAAGACCGCCGCATTCGACCACTCTGCCACCTCCCCGGTCCGATCAGCGGTTTAGGACGCAAAACCGGGTGAGGCAAGGGGAAATCTGCAGTGCAAGGGAAAAGCCCGGACCTCCGCCCGCCGCGCGGATTCATGCCGCCCTTGCGGGTTTCCTTTGTGCCGCGGCCCGTCAGGGTTTTCATGGCCGTATGCGCAGGCTATCATGCCGCCAAATCAAGAAGACCGGGCATTCCGGCGAGGGCGCAAAAGCGCCGCGGGCACAGGCAAGGATGAGAGCATGAAAGACACCATGTCGACAGCAAAGACGGCCCCGCGGATTGCCGCGGCGGTCTTGGGCCTGCTGCTGATGGCAGGCTGTGAAGACGGGCCGAAACTGGCCTTTTTGCAACCCAAAGCCAAAGCCGAAGGGGAGGTTCAGGCCTCCAGCAGCACCAGGCTGGTCGAGCGCGACGTGGAAGCCCCCGAAGTGTTCCAAGTGACCGAAGCGGGGCTTTGGGACGGGCGCCCGTCGATCGGCGGAGTCTGGGTGGCGCATCCCGACACCAAGGACCCGGAGCGGGTGATCATCCGTAACAATGCCAATGGCCAGTTTGTGATCGGCGCCCTGTTCCGGCGCGAGCGGGAAATCCCGGGTCCGCGGCTGCAGGTGTCCTCCGACGCCGCGGCAGCGCTGGGAATGCTGGCAGGCGCCCCGGCTGAGCTGAACGTCACCGCCCTGCGGCGTGAAGAAGTCAGCAATGAAAGCCCGGCTGAGGATCAGACAGCTGAGCTGCCCGGGGCAGATGCTGCCGAAGTGCTGGCCTCAGCGGCCGGGCAGGAAATCTCGGAAACGCCACTGGATCCGATTGCCGGCGCCGCCGCTGCGATTGAAGCTTCCGCCCCGGCTGCTCCGCCCGTGCCGGCGCAAACAGCGCCTGCACAGGCAGAGCCTGCTGCCGCACCGGCGGCCAAAGCGCAGAAATCCGCCCTGGGCAAACCCTACATCCAGATCGGAATCTTCAGTGTTGAAGCCAATGCCAAACGGACGGCCAACATGATGCGCAGCGCCGGCATGGTGCCGGTGGTGCGCGAGCAAGCCTCTAGCGGCAAAGCGTTCTGGCGGGTGCTGGTTGGCCCGGCGCAGAACAAGTCTGAACGCAGCCAGCTGTTGAAAAGCGTAAAGGAAACCGGATTTGCGGATGCCTATGCAGTCACCAATTAATCCCGGCGCCACGCGCCTGGGGCGCACTCTGATCTCTTCGCTGCAGCTGGCTTTGGCGGCGGGCCTGGCGGTCAGCCTGCAGGCGCTGCCGGCCGCCGCCTTTGATACCAAGGCAAAGGCGGCCTATGTACTGGACGCAGGCACCGATACGGTGCTGCTTTCAAAGAACGCCGATGTGCCGCTGCCGCCTGCCTCGATGTCCAAGCTGATGACGCTTTATGTGGCGTTTGAAGCTTTGCGCGACGGGCGGCTGACGCTGGACGAGACGCTGCCGGTCAGCGAGCACGCGATGAGCTACAAAGGCTCCACCATGTTCCTGGACACCCAGGACCGGGTGCGGGTTGAGGACTTGTTGCGCGGCATCATCGTACTGTCCGGCAATGACGCCTGCGTGGTGATCGCCGAGGCGCTGAGCCCGGACGGAACCGAGGCCGGTTTTGCCCGCTACATGACCAAGCGCGGCCAGGATCTGGGCATGACCGCCTCGACCTTTGCCAATTCCAACGGCTGGCCTGCTGCCGGGCACCGGATGTCGGTGCATGATTTGGCAATTCTGGCCGAGCGGATGATTGAAGACTTCCCGGAATATTATCCGCTGTTTGCCGAAACCAAGTTCGAATTCGATGGACGTGCGCCGTCCAACATCCGCAACCGCAATCCGCTGCTGAAGCTGGGCATCGGCGCGGATGGTTTGAAGACAGGCCATACCGAAGAAGCGGGCTATGGCCTGGTCGGCTCTGCCCAGCAGGGCGACCGGCGGGTGATCTTTGTGGTCTCTGGTCTCGACAGCGAGCGCGGGCGCGCAGAGGAGGCGGAAGCCCTCGTTAACTGGTCGTTTCGCCAATTTACCAAGAAAACCGTCGCCCAGGAGGGCGTCGCCATCGCCGAAGCCGAAATTTGGCGCGGGGCCGAGCAATCGGTAGGGTTGGTGCCGGCCAAGGATCTGGAGATCCTGCTGCCGTCGCTGTCAGCCAAGACCATTCAAGGCGAAGTTGTCTATAACGGCCCGATCGAGGCCCCGGTCGCGAAGGGCCAGCGCCTGGCGGAACTGGTGCTGCAGCCCGAGGAGCTGCCGGAGGTCCGGCTCCCATTGGTGGCCGAGGCTGACGTGCCCGCCGGCGGTTTTGTGGTCCGTGTGAAGACCGCGGCGCTGGTGCTGATCAAGCAGTTTCTGACCGGTCCCGAGGGGGCGCTGTGACGGCTGGCGCAGGGCGCGGCCTGTTCATTACCTTCGAAGGCATCGACGGGTCCGGGAAATCAACACAATGCCGCCTGCTGGCGGAGGCCCTGCAGGACGCAGGCCGTGATGTGGTGCTGACGCGCGAGCCGGGCGGCTCCCCCGGAGCTGAGGAAATCCGCCGTCTGGTGCTGGAAGGCGACCCCGACCGCTGGTCGGCAGAGACCGAGCTGCTGCTGTTCATGGCCGCCCGGCGCGACCATCTGGAACGCACCATTGAGCCTGCCCTGACGGCGGGCAAGGTAGTGATCTGCGACCGTTTTGCCGACAGCACCCGGATGTATCAGGGGGTGTCCCGCGGCGATCTGCGCCCCGCAGTGGACCAGATGCACAAACTGATGATCGGGCGCGAGCCGGACCTGACCCTGCTGATCGACATGGACCCGGCCACAGGGCTTGCACGTGCCAAGGGGCGGCAGGGCAAGGAAGAACGCTTCGAGGACTTCGGCATCGGGCTGCAGGAAAAGATGCGCGCAGGCTTCCTGGCGCTGGCGCAGGAGTTTGCGGACCGCTTCCGGGTGGTCGATGGCGCCCGCCCGCTGGAAGAGGTCGCCGCGGATGTGCGCCGGCTGGCGGATGAGGCCCTGGAAGGACCCGGCTCATGAGAACGGACGACGATCTGCCGCGCGCAGACCAGGCCGAGGGCGTCCCGCATCCGCGTGAAACCCAGCGGCTGATCGGCCAGGATGCGGCAGAACAGGATTTCCTGACCGCCTATAACTCCGACAGGTTGCACCACGGCTGGCTGCTGACCGGCCCGCAAGGCGTGGGCAAGGCCACGCTGGCCTGGCGGATAACCCGTTTCCTGCTGGCCACCCCCCCGGCGGAGGAAGGCCTGTTCGGTGCCCCGCCCCCACCCCGGAACCTGGACATTGATCCCGAACACCCGGTCTCGCACCGCATTCAGGCGCTGGCGGAGCCGGGGCTGGCGCCGATCACCCGCTCTTACGACGACAAGGGCAAGCTGCGCAGCCAGATCGTGGTGGATGACATCCGAAAGCTCAATCGCTTCTTCGGCCTGTCGGCCACTGACGGCGGGCGAAGGGTGGTGATTGTGGATGCTGCCGACGACATGAACGTGAGTGCGGCCAACGCGCTGCTGAAAATGCTGGAAGAACCGCCGGCCCGCACCACGATTCTGCTGATTTCGCACCAGCCTTCGCGTCTGTTGCCGACGATCCGGTCGCGCTGCCGCACCCTGCGGCTGGGTCCGCTGTCTGCACCGGACATGGAGGCGGCATTGGCGCAATCCGGGGTGGAACTGCCTGGGAACATGGAACACCTCGCCGCTTTGGCGGGAGGCTCCGTGGGCGCGGCACTGCGGCTGATCAATCTCGGCGGGCTCAGGATCTATGCCGAACTGGTGCAGATCCTTGCAACGATGCCGCGGCTGGACCGCCAGCGCGCCATGGCCCTGGCCGAGGCCGCCGCCCAGCGCGGTGCATCCGAGCGTTTTGAACTGCTGTTGTCGCTGACCGAGATGGCGCTGGCCCGGCTCGCACGCACGGGCGCAACCGGCGCGCCGCCAGCGCCAGAAGCGGCACCGCAGGAGGCGGCGATGCTGTCGCGGCTGTCGCCTGACCCGCGCAAGGCGCGCGCCTGGGCTGACCTCGCAGCAGAAGTGACTGCCCGCGCCCGCCACGGGCAGGCGGTGAACCTTGACCCTGCCGCGCTTGTCCTAGATACGGTTTTCAAGATGCAGGAAACCGCGTCGCGCTGAGGCCGGGAAGGCCCCGCGGCACTTACGGCGGCAGAGGATAGATGACCCAGACGACTCCCCAGATTACGGACAGCCATTGCCACCTGGACTTCCCCGATTTCGAGGGGCGGCTGGATGAGGTGATTGCCAGCGCGGCTGAGGCCGGCGTCACCCGGATGGTGACGATCTGCACCAAGATGAAAAATGAGCCGTCTGTGCGCGCGATTGCCGAGGCGCATGCGCCGGTGTTTTATGCCGCGGGCACCCACCCGATGAGTGCGGCGGATGAGCCGATGGTCCCGGTTGAGGAGCTGGTGGCCCTGGCGAAACATCCGAAATTTGTCGGCATCGGTGAAACGGGCCTTGATTACCACTACACCGCCGACAGCAAGGACGTGCAGCAGGAAAGTTTGCGCATTCATATTGCCGCCGCCCGCGAAACCGGCCTGCCGCTGATCATCCATGCCCGCGCCGCCGATGACGACATGGCGCGTATCCTGGGCGAGGAGATGAAGAACGGCACCTATACTTGCGTGATGCACTGCTTCTCCTCCTCGGCAGAGCTGGCGCGTGCCGCGCTGGATCTGGGGTTTTACCTGTCGATGTCCGGCATCGCCGCCTTTCCCAAAAGCCAGGAGCTGCGCGATATCTTTGCCGCCGCCCCGGTGGAACGCATTCTGGTCGAGACCGACGCCCCCTATCTGGCACCGCCGCCCTACCGCGGCAAACGCAACCAGCCTGCTTATACCGCCTTTACTGCCAAGGCCGGCGCGGAGGTGTTCGGCATGGACTACGCGGATTTTGCGGCGCAAACCCAGGCGAATTTCGACCGGCTGTTCTGGAAGGCTGCCCAGTATGAGGCCGCCGCCTGATGGCTGAGATGCGGTTCACCATCCTCGGCTCGGGATCCTCGGGCGGGGTGCCGCGGATTGGCGGCCATTGGGGCGACTGCGACCCCAAGAACCCCAAGAACCGGCGCCAGCGATGTTCGATGCTGGTGGAGCGTGTTGATGAGGGCGGCACGACATCCGTGCTGATCGACACCACCCCGGACATGCGCAACCAGCTGCTGGATGCTGAGGTCAGCCGCTTGGACGCCGTTGTCTATACCCATTCTCACGCCGACCACCTGCACGGCATAGACGACCTGCGCATGGTCTATTTCAACATGCGCCAGCGCATCCCTGTCTATGCCGATGGCGCCACTCAGAACGACCTTCTGAACCGGTTCGGTTATGCGTTTGCGCAGCCGGACGGATCGCCCTATCCGCCGATCCTGGACCTGAAGACCATTGGCGGGCCGTTCACAATAGAGGGCTCCGGAGGCGGGATCACATTCCGCCCTTTCGAGGTCAGCCATGGCTCGATCGACGCGCTGGGGTTCCGGATCGGCGGACTGGCCTATCTGCCGGATGTGTCCAGAATTCCGGACGCCGCCCTGCCGGAGCTGGAGGGGCTGGATATTTGGATCCTGGACGGGCTTCGGCGCACCCCGCACCCGACCCATTTCAGCTACACCGAAGCGCTGGAATGGTTTGAAAAGATGGCGCCCAAACGCGGCATTATCACCAACATGCATATCGACATGGATTACGCCAAGGTCGAGGGTGAAACCCCGGACCATATCACGCCAGCCTATGACGGCATGGTGATCCGGGTTGAGCTATAGCGCAATGCCGAGGTCTGTCGCCGCGCGCCCAGGCCCGTTGGGCAGACCGCAGACTTCATCTTTGCACAAATACTCCCGCCGGAGGCATCTGCGGTCAGAAGCCAGACGCTGCCCCCTGAACGGCAGCATCCCTTGCCTGCAAGGGGCAGGCTGATGTTTCAAAGCCTGATTGACGTCATCCTGCCGGTCTTCCTGGTTGTCGGCGCAGGCTACGCGGCGACCGCCAGGGACGTGCTGACCCAGGCGCATATCGAAGGCGTGATGAAATTTGCTCAAGGCTTTGCCATTCCCTGCCTGTTGTTCAAGGCGATGGCGGAGCTGGATCTATCCTCCAGCTTTGACCCGCGGCTGCTGGCGAGCTTTTACACCGGCGCTTTCACCTGTTTTCTGATCGGCGTGTTCGGCGCGCGTGTGCTGTTCAAGCGGGAGTGGGAGGACTGCATCGCCATTGGCTTTTGCTGCCTGTTTTCCAACTCGGTGCTGTTGGGCCTGCCGATCACCGAACGCGCCTTTGGACCGGAGAACCTGACCGGAAACTACGCAATTATCGCCTTCCATTCGCCGTTCTGTTACGGCGTCGGCATCACCGTGATGGAGATCGTGCGCAACCGCGGCGCGGGCGGGGTTAAAACCGTCTCGGCGGTGCTGAATGCAATGTTCCGCAATGTGCTGATCCTGGGAATTGCCCTGGGGTTTGCGGTGAATCTTTCCGGGCTCAACATTCCGCTGGTGGTGGATGAGGCACTGTCGCTGATCATCCGGGCCGCCCTGCCCTGCGCGCTGTTTGCGCTTGGCGGTGTGCTGGTGAAGTACCGCCCGGAGGGTGATCTGCGCGCAATCCTGTTTGTCTGCTTCACATCGCTGATGATCCATCCGGCGATTGTCTGGGTGCTGGGCTCAGCGCTGGCGTTGCCGCAGGATCTGTTCCGTTCGGGCGTTTTGAACGCGGCGATGGCGACCGGGTTCAACGGTTACATCTTTGCCAATATGTACGGGCGGGCAAGACGGGTGGCGGCCTCCTCGGTGCTGATCGCCACGGGGGCGAGCATCCTGACCGTATGGTTCTGGCTTCTGGTGCTGAGCTGACCGGTGCAGTGCAGCAGCGTCCCGCCCGGCATCAGCCGGGCAGCGCCCGCCGTCACAGTGTCGGCGGGCGCTCGCGCCGGTGACAGGTCACCAGCGCGGGTCGTCCAATTCCAGCGGGAAGCGCTTGGGCAGCAGGCCGGCCTGGAACCAGTTCACAAAGGAGTGGATAGAGAACACCGGCAACCCGGTGGCTTTGCGCACGTCGCGGGCATAAGGCACCATATTGGTGCATTCCAGCACAATGGCGCCGAGGTCCGGGATATCGGCCACCATTGCCCGGGCCGCGTCGATCATGTCCAGGCGGCAGGCAGCAAAGTCGATTTCCGGCGCGTCGCTCAGGATGTCGCGGGTAAAGGCCCGGCCGCCGTCGGTTCCGGCAATGGGCGTGTCCAGCGGCACGCCTGCGGCAACAAGGTGCGCCGGGGTCAACGTCGCCTTGGAAATCGTCAGGATACCGCAGCGCTTGCCTGCCGGCAGAAGGGTCTGCACCATCGGAACCTGCATCAACGAGGACGTCGCCACCGGCACCCCCAGCGCCTGTTTCACCTCGTCCTGGATCAGCGCCAGAAAGCCGCAGTTGGTGGTGATGCCGTCGGCGCCCATGGCGACCAGATCGCGGCCTGCATCCACAAAAAGCTCCACCAGTTCCCTGGGATTGCCACGCACCACGTTTTCGGGATTGGCGCCGCGCACTACCTTGTAATGCACCGGAAAGTCCCAGGTCATTGCATTGCCCATATCGCCATGGATACGGGGAAAGCGCGTTTCCAGCATCAGGATGCCAACCGCGGCCCCAAAAACCGTCTTGCCGCCGTGTTCCATGAGGATCCCCTATTCGTCCGGCACGTAGAGCTGGGAGAATGCGATGCGGACAGCTTCCGTCGCCTCTTCCCGGCGTTTTTCGATATGGCTGCGCATGGCCGATACGGCGGCCTCCGTGTTGCGGGCGGCGATGCCCTCTACAATCTGGCGGTGGGCCGAGATATCGCCCGGCGCCTTGCCCCCGGCCCGGTCGCGCATCCGCTTGAGGTCAATGAGGCGGATATAACGGATCCGGCCATTAAGGTTGTTGAGGATCCGCCGCAGTTCGCTGTTGCCGGAAAGCTGCGCCAACCGGGCGTGGAAGCTTTCGTCCATCGCCAGAAGTTCTCCCGGATCGGTGGCGCTTTCATACTCCGGTTCCATCCGGTTGAGGTAATCCGCCAGCGCCGCGATGTCCGCGTCCGGGGCACGGCTGCAGGCCAGCCGGGTGGCCTCGCATTCCACGCCCACCCGGGCCTCATAGAGGTCCATGATGTAGTTGGGGGTCAGCGGACGGCAGAAAAAGCCGCGGTTGTTCTGGAAGGTGAGGAACCCTTCGGCCACCAGCCGGTTCAGCGCCTCGCGCAGCGGCGTGCGGCTGGCGCCCAGCACCTCGGACAGCGCGCTTTCGTTGATCCGCTGGTCGGGCTTAAAGGCAAAATCCGCCGCCATCCGGCGCAATGCCTCGTAAACCCTGTCCACATTGCTTTCGCGCTTGGCCATTGTTCCGCCATTCCTTCACTCTGCGGTGCAGACTAGGCGGGACTTCAGATTTGCGCAACATTGAATTCTTAATTGCATACAATTTCTCGGCACAAAAGGACAGCTCTTCAGCCCCCTCTCCTTTGACTAGGTTGCTCCCAAGATACAGTGGGCTGCGCCTGGACCTGGGTGGGCGCACAAGCGCCCTCCCGTGGCGAGGGCCGGGCAAAGGTTTTCAGAAAAGAGCCAGTCTTCTTATGCTGTATACGGCGCCAGTTCCCGTTTCAGCAGCGCCAGAAACTCTTGCCCCACCGCCGACAACGGCCGGGACTTGGAGGTGATCACCGCCATTTCCATCATGATCCGCGGCCGGAACGGGCGGGAGACAAAGCCGCCGCCGGCCTCGAAGTCCAGCACAAAGGGATCAAGAACCGAGACGCCCATCCCCTCCTGCACAAAGCTGAGAAGGTTCTTGAACAGATGCGAATGCACCCGGGTCTTCAGAGGGATACCAGCCTGCTGGAACACCTCGCGGGTGCGGCGGTGGGTCATGTGCTCCGGCCCCATCACGATGAAGGGCACGCCGTCCAGCAGTTCGGGAGTCAGCACCTCATGTTCCGCCAGCGGGCTGTCCGCCGGAATTGCCAGCCGGGTTTCGACAGTGATCGGATGCACCTCCAGCCCGTCGTGGATCAGCGGCATCTCGCAGACGCCGATTTCGAACAGGCCTGCGATGACCCATTCCTGGATCTTCAAAGAATACTGCGCCTGAAAGGAGATCGACAGGTCCGGCCGGTCGCGGGCAAAGCGAGCGATCAGCGCAGGCATGAAACCGAAGGACATGGAGTGTTGCGACGCGACCTGCAATTGACCTGCTTGCTTGTTCTGCAGGTCCGTGACCGCCTGCGCCACGTGGTCGAGACCGCGCACCACGGTGTCGACCTCCTGAAACAGAACGCCTGCTTCGGGTGTTGGGATCAGGCGGCCTTTGCTGCGTTCGAACAGTTTCAAGCGGGTCTGGCGCTCCAGCTGGTAGAGCAGGTTTGAAATGCCGGGCTGGGAAATGCCCAGCTGCTCGGCGGCGCCGGTGACAGTGCCGGTTTCAACAATCGCGTGGAACGCCTGCAGCTGGCGGAAGCGGAGGGACATCTAAAGAAACATCATTTTTCATGATACCTTGGCCAATTCTTTGTATTGGTAATGATGATTTAGTCAAGGCAGACTTTGCCAAGCTTCTGGGAGGAAGAGCAAAGTGCTGGAACAAAAGATTGCCGGGATGGATTTGTGGCATCTCGCGCTGCCTGTGATGTCGCGCCGCGACCATGGGATCGGGTCTGTTGAGGGCTCCTGTGAGGTTATTATCCTGCGCCTGCGCAGTGAAAGCGGGGCTGAGGGCTATGGCGAGGCCTCGACCTGGTCGGTGTTCACCGGTACGCCGGAGGCCAGCCTGGCCGCATTGGACCGCTATATCCGCCCGCTGGTGGTTGGCCGCCGGGTGGCGGACCGCGCCGCGATCATGGAGGATGCCGCCAAGGCAGTCGCTCATTGCACCGAGGCCAAGGCGGCGCTGGATAGCGCCCTGCTGGACCTGACCGGACGGATCACCGGGTCGCCGGCCTGGGCGCTGCTGGGAGGCAAGTGCCGGGATACCATCCCGCTCAGCTGTTCGATTGCTGATCCGGACTTTGACAAGGACATCGACCTGCTGCACCGGCTGCGCGCCGATCAGGTCGGGCTGATCAAGCTGAAGACCGGCTTCAAGGATCATGCCTTTGATATCATGCGTCTGGAGCGGATCGCCAAGGACTTCCCGGAATTCCGGGTGCGGGTGGATTACAATCAGGGCCTGAGCATCGAGGACGCGCCAGATCAGGTCCGCGATGTGGCAGAGTTCAAGCCGGATTTCATCGAACAGCCGGTGCGGTTCCATCATTTTGGCATGATGGCCAAATTGCGCGGGATGATTGACGTGCCGCTTTTGGCGGATGAAAGCGTCTTTGGCCCCGAGGATATGGTGCGGGCCGCGCGGGACGGCATCTGCGACGGGGTGTCGGTCAAGATCATGAAATCGGGCGGCCTCACCCGCGGCCAGACGGTGGCCCGGATTGCGGCAGCGAACGGGCTGTCGGCCTATGGCGGCGACATGTTTGAGGCCGGGCTGGCGCATCTGGCGGGCACCCACATGATTGCGGCGACGCCCGAGATCAAGCTGGGCTGCGAGTTTTATCAGGCGAGTTACTTCCTGAAGGAAGATATTCTGGAGACGCCTTTCCAGATTGCGGATGGCCAGGTGGTGGTGCCGGACGGCCCAGGCCTGGGCATCAAGCCTGATGTCGGGAAGCTGGACCGTTACGCGGTCTCCAAGAAGGTTGCGGCATGAGCAAGGCCAAGAAAACCGTTGCCATTGTCGGCGCCGGTATTGTCGGCGTCTCGGCGGCAATCGAGCTGCAGCGCGACGGGCATCAGGTGATCCTGATCGACGGCAAGGGGCCAGGTGAAGGCACCAGCCATGGCAATGGCGGCATCCTGGCGTCCTGTTCGATTGTGCCGGTGACGGGTCCCGGGCTCTGGAAGAAGGCGCCGAAGATGCTGCTGGACCCGGGCCAGCCCCTGTTCATGCGCTGGGGCTATCTGCCCAAGCTGGCGCCCTGGCTGATGAAATACATGGGCCATGCCAATGCCGAGGATACCGCCCGCATTGCTGCGGCGCTCGCGCCGGTGGTGGGAGATTCGCTGGCGGATCACCAGGCGCTGGCGGCGGGCACTGCAGCGGAGCGGCATCTAAAGCCCTCGGACTATCTGTTTATCTACAACGACCGGGCGCATTTCGGCGAGGATGCCTTTGGCTGGGGCCTGCGCAGGAAACACGGCTTTGAATGGGATGAGCTGGAGGACGCGGATTTCCGGACCTATGACGATATCTATGCGCAGGAATTCGGCTTTGCCGCGCGGCTGAAGAATCACGGGATCATTTCCGATCCGGGCCTGTATGTGAAGGATCTGGCCGCGCATGTAGTGGCCAATGGCGGCCAGTTGATCCAGGCCTTTATCGAGGATGTGGCCCGCGAGAGTGGGCAAGTGACCGGCGTGCAGGCGAGCGGCGAGACTATTCCTTGCGACGCCGTTGTCGTGGCCACCGGTGTGTGGTCCAAGCCGCTGGCAGAGAAACTGGGAATTTCCGTACCACTGGAAGCAGAACGCGGCTATCATCTTGAATTGTGGGAGCCTTCGGCGATGCCAAAGGCGCCTGTCATGGTGGCAGCGGCCAAATGCGTGGTGACCCCGATGCAGGGACGGATCCGGATTGCGGGCATTGTGGAATTCGGCGGGCTGGAGGCCGGGCCGTCGAAAGGCCCGCTGGAACTGCTGCGCAAAAACGCGCGGCGCATCCTGCCCGGTGTCACCTGGAAGCATGAAGAGGAATGGCTGGGCTACCGGCCGGCGCCTGCGGACTCGATCCCGGTGATTGGCGAAGTTCCCGGCCTGTCCGGCGCCTATGTCGGCTTTGGCCACCATCACATCGGCCTGACTGGCGGGCCGAAGACAGGCCGCCTGCTGGCGCAGATGATTTCGGGCCGCACCCCGAACATGGACATGAGCGCCTATGACCCGGCGCGCTATGCGATTTGAAACCAACCAGCGCCCCATAAGGGGCCAAGACTGAAACAGGGAGAAGACCATGAAGAAACTGACCAGACTGCTGGCCGCCACCGCGCTGACTGCGACTGCCGCTCTGCCCGCCGCCGCCGAGACCTGGGACATGCCGATGGCCTATTCGGCCTCCAACTTCCACTCGGCCACCGGCGCGGAGTTCGCTCAATGCGTGACCACCGGCACCGGCGGCGAAGTTGAGATCAAAACCCACCCGTCGGGTTCGCTGTTCAAGGGCGCCGACATCAAGCGCGCGGTGCAGACAGGCCAGGCACCGATCGGCGAGCGGCTGCTGTCCGGCCACCAGAATGAAAACGCGCTGTTCGGTTTTGACTCGATCCCGTTCCTGGCAACCTCCTTTGATGACAGCGACAAACTGTGGAAGGCCGCCAAGCCGGCGATTGAAAACCTGCTGGCCGAGCAGAACCTGACCTTGCTTTATGCCGTTCCGTGGCCGCCGCAGGGGCTGTATTTCAAGAACGAAGTGAATTCAGTCGCCGAGATGAAGGGCATCAAGTTCCGCTCCTACAACAACGCCACGTCGCGGCTGGCGGAGCTGACCGGCATGCTGCCGGTGACGATTGAGGCGGCTGAAATCAGCCAGGCGTTTGCCACCGGCGTTGCGGACTCGATGGTGTCGTCGGGCTCCACCGGCTATGACCGCAAGGTCTGGGAAAGCCTGAGCTATTTCTACGAAGTGGATGCCTGGCTGCCGCGCAACTATGTGTTTGTGAACACCGAAATCTGGAACGGCACCTCGGAGGCCAGCCAGAACGTGATCAAGGGCTGCGCCAAGCTGGCGGAATACGCGGGCAACTGGCGCGCCAAGGAATACACCGGTTTCACCCTGCAGGGCCTGCGTGACGGCGGCATGAATGTGGGTCCGGCGTCCGAGCAAATGACCGGCGAGCTGAAGGAAATCGGCGTCACCATGACCAACGAATGGCTGGAAGCCGCGGGTGACGAGGGCAAGGCCATCGTCGACGCCTTCAACGCCGAATAATCAGACTGATTGATACGGGCGGCGCGGCAGGTGCCGCCCGTATTCTCATAATAATAGTGCCGATGGGGATGATATGACTGTGCTCAGGGGGCTGCGCTCCGGACTGGATTTTCTCTACCTTGCGGCAGGGGTGCTGGCCGCCCTCTGCCTGATTGCCATTCTGGGACTGATCGTTGTTCAGATGCTGGCCCGCTGGACCGGCGAGGTCTTCCCCGGCGCGCCGGATTATGCCGGCTACGCGATGGCGGCGGCCTCGTTCCTGGCTTTTGCCAACGCGCTGAACCGCGGCAGCCATATCCGGGTGTCGATCCTGCTGAATGCCGTGCCTGACCGCTTTCGCCGGGTTCTGGAGATCTGGTGCTTCGGCATCGGCACCGCGGTGATGTGGTATTTCACCTATTACGCCTACCGCTTTGTCTATTGGAGCTGGAAGTTCAACGACGTGAGCCAGGGCCAGGACCGCACGCCCTTGTGGATGCCACAAAGCGTAATGCTGTTTGGCGGGGTCGTTCTGGCCATCGCCCTTACCGATCACCTGATCCATGTGATTTTCCGCGGTGACCACCGCATCACTCGGGATCTGGAAGACCAGAGCCACGCGGAGTAAGCCCCATGGAAAATATCTCAGTCATCATTCTGTTTCTCTTCGTGCTGTTCACCCTTCTGGGCAGCGGCGTCTGGGTGGGCCTGGCGCTGATGGGCGTGGCCTGGGTCGGCATGGAGCTGTTCACCACCCGTCCCGTCGGCGACGTGATGCTGACCACGATCTGGTCGGCCTCCTCCAGCTGGACGCTGACCGCGCTGCCGATGTTCATCTGGATGGGTGAAATCCTCTATCGGACCCGACTGTCCGAGGACATGTTCAAGGGGCTTAGCCCTTGGATGGCCCCCCTGCCCGGCGGGCTGGTGCATACCAATATCGTCGGCTGCACAGTGTTTGCCGCGGTCTCCGGCTCCTCTGCCGCAACGCTGACCACCGTGGGCAAGATGTCGATCCCGGAACTGCGCAAGCGCAACTACCCGGAGAAGATGATTATCGGCACGCTCACAGGCGCGGCAACGCTGGGGCTGATGATCCCGCCGTCGCTGACGCTGATCGTCTATGGTGTCACCATCAATGAATCCATCACCAAGCTGTTCTTTGCCGGCATCCTGCCCGGTCTGGTGCTGGCGGCAATGTTCATGGGCTATGTGGCGATCTATTCCAAGGTGGGCAAAGACTGGCAGCCGAATACCGAAGCCAAGCTGACCTTTGCCGAAAAAATCCGCAACTCCCGCTTCCTGGCGCCGGTGATCGCGCTGATCGTCGTGGTGATCGGCTCCATGTACCTAGGGTTTGCCACCGCGACCGAGGCCGCGGCATTCGGGGTCATCGGTTCGCTGCTGCTGGCGCTAGGCCAGGGTTCGCTGAACTGGAAAACCTTCACCGAGAGCCTGATGGGCGCCACCCGCACCAGCGCGATGATTGCGCTGATCCTGGCGGGGGCGGCGTTCCTGTCGCTGTCGATGGGCTTTACCGGACTTCCGCGCGGGCTGGCGGACCTGATCGCGGGATGGGAGCTGTCGCGTATCGAACTCCTGATGGTGCTCCTGGTGTTCTACGTCGTGCTGGGCTGTTTCCTCGACGGTATCTCCTCGGTGGTGCTGACGATGGCGGTGGTGGAGCCGATGATCCGCCAGGCGGGCATTGATCTGATCTGGTTCGGCATTTTCATCGTTGTGGTTGTCGAGATGGCGCAGATCACCCCACCGATCGGCTTCAACCTGTTTGTGATGCAAGGCATGACCCACCACGAGATGAGCTATATCGCCCGCGCCGCGATCCCGATGTTCCTGATCATGGTGCTGATGGTGTTTGTGCTGATCGCCTTCCCGGAGCTGGCGACCTATCTGCCGAACAACCTCAGACCAGGACCAGTCTAGCCCCATGCTCGGCGCGCTCGCCTTTGCCGCCCGGCATGGGCGGGCCGCTTTGGTCCTGGGACTGTTGGCCGGGCTGCTGCTGCCCGGCCTCGCCGCAACGCTTCAGCCCTGGCTGCCGGAAATGGTGGCCGGGCTTTTGTTTTTGAACGCCTACCGGATCGGCTTGCGCAAGGCTGCCGGCGGGTTGGCGGACGGGATTGGCACCGTCAAAGCCATTGTACTGCTGCAAGTGGGGCTGCCACTGCTGGCGCTGGGAATTGCCTCTCTGATCGGCCTCGCGGAAACCCCTGCCGCAATAGCGCTGATCCTGATGCTGAGCGCGCCGTCCGTGACCGGCAGCCCCAATTTCACCGCGCTGATGGGGCACGCGCCGGAACCCGCCTTCCGCCTGCTGATCCTTGGCACCGCGCTGATGCCGCTGACAGTCATTCCTGTGTTTCTGCTGGCCCCCAGCCTGGGAGACCTTGGCGATGTGCTGCGCGCCGCAGGGCGGCTTATTGGCGCGATTGGCATCACCGTGGCCTTCGCCTTCCTGCTGCGCCGGCTGACCCTGCCGCAACTGCGTGAGGATCAGGCCAAGGCTATCGACGGGCTGACGGTGATTGCGCTGGCGGTCATCGTGGTCGGGCTTATGGCGGCGCTGGGACCGGCGCTGCGCGCAACACCTGTGCTGGTTGTGCAATGGCTGGGCTTTGCGCTGGCCGCCAACCTGGGCCTGCAGATGATGGCCTTTGCAATTTTGCGCCGCCGCGCGGGCAGTGGCGCCGTGCCTGTATCCGTGGTCGCCGGCAACCGGAACTTCGCTCTGTTCCTGATCGCCCTGCCCGCAGCCACCACCGATCCGCTGCTGATCTTTCTGGGCTGCTATCAGATTCCGATGTATTTGACCGCGATCCTGATGAAGCCGCTGTACGGGCGCCGCAGCCTCAGGACAGAAACGTGACGCCAGGCATCCGGCGGATCAGCTCTGCATCGGCCTGGTAGGTTTCGCTCATCTCATCCACCAGCGCCTGCGACCAGCCCGGCAGATCAATTTCCTCTTCGATCGCCTCTTCCGAATGGAAGTAGCTGAGGAACAGGGCGCGCACCCGCTCGCGCTGCGCTTCCGACAGGCCGGGGCGGTTTGCCAGATAGGCTTCCAGCCGCTCGTATCCCGCCTCCGAGATGATGCCGCGGGTAATGTCCAGTTCGCCGTCAAAACGAAAGCCGCCGCCCAGCCCCGTCACCTGCCCCAGGATATTGGGCCAGATCACCGGTGTTTCCTCGTTGCACCAGACTGTGATGCGGCAGCCGGGGTTGCTGTCCTGAATATCCGCAACCACATCCGACCAGCGCAGATTCAGGAAGTCCGTGCCTGCAGCAAACTGCTCCCAGCTCCGGTTGGACTGGGATTTGAACACCGGCCCGATCAGCGTGGCCGGATTGCGCAGGCCGAGGAAAAACTCGCACGGATTGCCCGGGAAGACTGTTCTCAGCGCCGCGGTATTGCTGCCCGCATTGCGGTAGAGCCGCCCGCCGCTGAGCATCCAGCCCGGCACTCCGAGAAATCCGGAGCTGGTCAGGATGATCCGCGAAACACTCTGGTCCTTGACCATGCCGGCCAGCAGCGCCGCGCGTTCCTGATCGGTGACGGAATCCTGGTTCTGCTTGCGCAGCATTTGATTGACAGCCGCCATATAGGTGCCCGGACGGCGGATCATCACGCGGTGTTCCAGCAGCCGCTGCGCATCCTTGCGCAGCGACCAGGTCAGCTGGCCGTTGTCGGTATTCGGCGCCCCGATGTGGAAAGCGAGGGTAATATCCCGCATGTCAGCGTTTGCCTGGTTCATCGTCCCGTCCGGCCGTTGCCCCTTTCCTGTTCCGTATCCGGTCCCGGCGCGCGGTCCGGCGGATTGCACAGATCATAACCGCGCCTTCATCTGGCGGAAGAACCGGTCATCCCGCTGGCGCAAAATATAGTCGCAGGCTTGTTTGGCAAGGCGTGGATGGCCGCGGTCCAGGGCCAGATTGGCCAGCTCCCGCTGAAACCGGGGGAATTCGTGGCGTTTGCGCAGCAGGCGGTGAAACTGGTGCGATGTCAGGTCGCCGGAGATGGCGCCGCAGGCAATCTCCTGCAGGACGCCCATCTGCTGCAGCGAGGAACCCAGCCGGTGGCCCAGCAGCGGACAGCGCCAGAAGGTGACATTTGCCCCGGAAAACCGCGCTGCATGGGCCGCATCCGGTGCCACGTATGGGTCGAACATGATATGCACGCCGCCTGCCGCCTGGCTGGCCAGGGAGGCATCCCCGAACGGCCCGGAAAAATCCCTGTCCCAGACTTTTTTGTAGCGCATCTCCCAAGGCACCAGCGTCTTGTCGAGGGTGGATTGCGGGCTGATTGCAAACACTGTCGATCCGGGCGCCGCCGCCGCAAAAGCCGCCGCTGCATAGCCGCCCATTGAGGCGCCATAGAACACCACCCGGGAAAACTGTTCAAAGAAACCGCTGTCGCGCAGCGCCTCGAACTTGGCGGTGACCTCCTGGTGGCGGAACCAGGTCCAGCCGTCGGCCATCACCCCCAGCATCGACCAGCCCTGCGCCTCGATGAAGCTGAACCCCCATGGCCGCCGGTCATCGCGCTTGGTCATGGCAATGTCGAGGTTGTCGAACGTCACGACCAGCGTGCCGCCACGCGGCATGAACAGGAAGGAATGCTCTTCCAGCTCGTCAAAGAACCCTTCCTTGCCGGCCAGCCGGCGGGCCACCTTGGACCATTCCCCCGAAGGCGGCAGCGCTTCCTGCGGCTCGGCGGAGAGAATTGCCAAGCCGTTCCTGCCTGCCTCCGGCTGCACCAGCGTGTTACAGCTGCCATAGGCCTTGAGGAACGGGTAACTGCCCGACCCTTTGCGGATTTCAATCACCAGCCGGCTGAGCGGATGCAGCGCGCGGTCCAGCATGGGTTTGGCGTTCTGGATTTTGTGCCGCGCACCAAAGCTGTTCAGAGCAAGGATCACGTCATAGCTGGCCAAATCACGCGACCGGCTTACAACCCGGATCGCGTTCCGGTCGACGCCGCCCTGTTCCAGCCGGGCCTGCCAGGATTGCAGCTGGGCCGGATCGGGGGGATTGGCCTGCCCCTTGCGGTCGCAGGAGACAAAATCAATGCTGCAGCCGTAGCGCTGATACAGAAGAATGCAAAGCTCCGGCGCCTGGCCGTTGATATCAGCCACCGTGAGAACGTCGTCGGCATCCAGTGCCGGCAGCACGCTTTTGAAATCAAACCCTTCACTCATCATGCGTCGTCAACTGCCCTTCAGGGAAACACCGGCACCGGGCTGCACCGGGCCGGTCATCATCTGTCCGCGGTACACACCGTAATACCGCAGCCCTCTTTTGCGTTGTGTTATCCGAAAAGGATTAAGGATCCGGTTACCGGTCACCGCTCCTGTCCGGCACGGGTCAGGACTGTGGAATATTTACCGTGCTTGGCCAGCACCGTGACGGTGCCAAAGCTTTTCATGGCGCCGATGCCGCCGGACCCCTTGCGAATATCCAGGACGATACCGCCGCCGGGTCTGATCTGGCTGCTGAATAAATCCTGATACGTGCCGACCGGATAGTGGAACCCGCAAGACGCCAGGCTGATCACCAGATCAAAGGCACCAAGCGCTGCGGTGTCTTCGGTCTTGGGGTTGATGGTGGTGATTTTTCCGGCCGGCACGCCGTTCTTTTCCAAAAACGCGCGGGCAGTTTCCAGGCTTGTAAAGCCCGCGCCCTCGCCCTGGAAACCAAAGTGACGGCCGTTGCCTTCTTCGATGTCGATCAGCGTGATATCGCAGCTGTAACGGCGGTGCAGAAGCAGGCTGGCAAAAGCATACCCGCAGCCGATATCCGCGGCCCGTTCCGGCGCAATGGGATCGGTGGCTTGCAGGAAAAAATCGCACTCCCGTTCCGCGATCCGGATCGATTCATGCAGGATGTGATCCCGCTGCGACCGAGCTTCTGCCAGCAGCAGCTCTTCGTCACCTGCCATCCAGTCCTTGATGGTTTGTCCTGAGCTTGCCAGTTCCGAGCGCTGCAACAGGATATTGGCGACGTCCTGGTCGCTGAACATCGAGAAGTCCAGCGCCGCCGGGTCGATTTTCTCCACGGGTATCTCTTCCGGTTCAGGGGCCGGTTGCAGCAGGTGGCGGGTTTTTTCCGCATCAATCCCATGCTGGGCCAGCAAGTCATGGACATAGCAGCCTTCGGCAGGCACGCCGCCGTATTTGGCCGCGATGTTGCGGAAGCGGCGGCCCCAGAAGTGGATCGACAGCGTGTCGCTGCGGATGTGGCTGCGTGCCTGGTTCGGCCGGTTCGGGTTCAGCACCACCCCGGCCCGCTTGAACGGTACAGGATAAATCACATGGCCGGGACGGGAATTCTTGACCTCGCCGGTTTCCTGCAGGAACCAGGTGAGCGCGTCCGGCCCCCAGACACCCCAGGGCAGCAGGGAGACATGCACCCCCTGCCCGCTGTCCTTCAGCGCCTGCAGTTCGGCCTGTTTTTCAGCGCTGTACCAGGGCGGGATGGGATACTCATCACTGGTAAAGCGCAGCATCGCTGCCAGGGTCTTGGACGTCTTGGGCAGCCGCAGAACCCCGTTGTTGACCATCGGCTTGTCGTCGGAAATCCAGCCATGGAAATGCTTGCCTTTGATATCCCAAGGCTGGCAGCAATAGGCATCGGTATCGGCCCAGATGTAGTTGGTCTTGCGCAGCAAATGCAGACGGAAGGCATCGGCATGATAGGCCGGGCTGCCGGTGCGGGCGTGGCGGATGATGCGGTCAGCGGGCAGGATCTCATTGGCGTCCGCCACCTGCACCCCGTCGGGCACGCCTTTGACCTCGTCATAGGTGAACAGCACCACCTCGTGGCCATGATCCACAAAGGATTGAAGGCAAAGCTGCTCCAGCCAGCTGAGTTCTGGGCCCACCCATAGTGACGCAATGGCCGGAAGTGCCATGATGACTGCCCCTCAAAAAACCAACTGATGCAGCTGTTTAACAGCGCTTTTTTGTTAACGGATTTTAACCTGCGCCCTCACGCCCTGTCAATGTACAGGGCGGCGGGGTTCAATGGTTGGTCTCGCCGCGCTCCACTGTGAACCAGAAATCGCTGCCGGGCTCATGTCCGGCGATCTTGTCCGGGATCACGCCGGGACCGCTAAGGAACACATTGGCGCCGAAATGCGCGTGCATCCGCGACAGTTTGCACAGTTTATCGCCCGTCAGCTCCTGGAACAGCGCCAGCATGTCATCCCGGGTCTTCAACTCCTCAATCTTCTCGCGGTGCTTGCGGCTGGCGTAGTCATGCGCAGCCGCGATATCCGGATCCGCCAGCAGCCGCGCCATCTCGGCTTCCAGTGCAGGGATCATGCGCTGGATCGAGCGTTCCTCCTCGGCGTTGTTGTTCATCCGGAACCAGTAGGACAGCCCCTGGTCGCGGTCCACATGGTTCACCCGGCCGCGGTCGCGCTTGACCAGAAAGCTCTCGGCGCTGCGCACGGCGTAATGATTGAGTTGCACCAGATCGTAGCCATAGGTATCCATCGACGAGCGCCAGCCGTTGCGGAACATCTCGCGCGGCATGTCCTGGCCGGAGCCGTTGACCCAGCGGATGTTCTCCCACAGCTGCGGCTTCAGCCCCTTGGGCCGGTGCACCCCCAGCTTCTTGAAGATACCAGTGTTGCGGAACAGGGTCTTGAAGCCCCAGGCCTGGTGCGGCTTGCGGGTCACTTCAAAGGCGCAGCGGGTGAATTCGCGCAGGATCAGATCGCCGGTGAAATCGCGCACGTCATTGTTGCCGAACAACCGCCAGGTCATTGCGATCATATTGGCGTCGCCCACGGCCTGAAACAGATCGGGCAGCCGGCCCTTGCCGCATTTGATGTTGATGAACTCATCCACATCCATGCAGACCAGCCAGTCGGCGTCCCGGATCACCGGCTCCTCCTCCGCCGCCTGCAAGGCCGCGTGCTGCGGTTTCAGATCGGTGCCCCGGAACGGGTTTTCGCGGTGCTGCACGATGCCTTTGTCCTGCAGCATCTGCAGCATCGTGTCGGTGCCATCGGTGCAGTCGTTGGTGTAGACCAGAAAGTCATCCACCCCGATTGCCCGGTGGTAGGCCAGCCATTCCAGAATGAACGGCCCTTCGTTTTTCATCGTGGTGACGATGGTGGTCTTGGGCTTGCCACGGCGCCGCTTGATCGCATCCTCCGGAGGGATACGCACGGGCTTGGCGTTGAAATAGCCCGTGGCCAGCGCCAGCAGCTCCGGTGTTTCAACCAGGCTGGTCTTCGGCACGATCTTGGACACCGTGTCGGTCGGATGCCGCAGGGCCATGCAGCGGTAGAACCGCAGATCCTCCGCCGGATCCGGCTCCGCTCCGACCACCCGGATCAGCCGCCAAATGCAGTTCCCGCCGGCTGTGGCCGGTGCCAGACACCAGCGCGGCCGCAGCCCGGTGGCATCAAACTGCGTGCAGATGTGGTCCGCAAAAGACGCTTGGTCGCCCTTGCGTACCCGCCATGGATAGGCCTGCACCCCGCCCAAACGCAAACAGCCCGTCGGCGCGGCGACGGCCCGGTCAAACACATTCGCCCCCTCGCCTGGGCCATCGTTTGCACCACCGTTCGGGGCCAGCAGATCAAACAGATCGATATTGGCCACCGCGCGGGCCCGCGCCAGAAAACGGGCACGCAGGATCTCATAGACCAGAAATTCGCCCAGCGGCGCCCGCCAGGGGTCGGCAGGCGGGATCTCCATCCGGTCCTTGCCAGGGGCGCCCGGCACGTTGAAAGGATGCGCCTCCTCCGGCAGGCCATCCTTGCCCAGGGGCAGTTTGGAATGCACCACCACAACCCGTTCAAGCCCCTGAATGGAGCCAGCAAGCGTTTGCAATTCCTCTATAAAACGGCGGCTGTCTTGCGGTTTCGCCCGGTCGAGAATGACAGCCCCCTGCAGACCATGCTGCGCCGCATGGAACCGCAGCCATTCGGCCGCCGTTCGGGCTGTTTCATCATTGCGGACAGCGGCCAATACATTGAGCCCCGCAAACAGGTCTGTTTCCTCCGGGTGGAGCGGAACATTGTAAAGCGCCCCCTCGGCAGAGACTGTGACAGCGCTGGTGCCGTCCGGAATCCCGGCCTCCAGAACCGGTGCGCCGCCATAATTGTGCAGAACTGTCTTGTCCGCCGGAGACGCAAGGCCAAGCCCCTCCCGCGAGGTTCCGGATTTGAAGAACAGGCGGGCAATTCGCCCGTTGGACGCACGCAGCGCCACGGCGTCCAGCAGGGTGTTTCCCGCCAGGGACAACGCGCTGAGTTCGCGTTCAAGGATCATGCCGTCGCAATTTCCGGGGTCTGAACTGGACATACTGCTGCATCACGTTTTGGCGTTGTTGGCTCCAAATGCGAGGCACAAGGAACGCGGCCGGTTATAGCCGACCCGCAGACCTGCCGGAACCGGGAAACGCCGCGAGCACCCGCCAAAGGATCCGGCAGCTGATATTCCCGCAACAGCCCAAAACACGCCAATACGGCCACTGCATGCGCATGTGCACCATCTGCCGAATTTTTCAGGAAAGTTGGTGCGGTCGAGAAGACTCGAACTTCCACTCCGGTTAAGGAACAGCGACCTCAACGCTGCGCGTCTACCAATTCCGCCACGACCGCACTGTCTTAGGCTTGGTGTCGAGGCATATAGACCAGCCCGGATGCGATGTGAAGCTGAAAATTATCTTTTTTAGGGCAGAATGAGCGCCCCGGCAGGTCACGCCGCATAAGCGTTGGAAAACAGCCGGGTACCCGGCTGCCTCCGGTCTCTCAATACGCCTTGGGAGCCGCCTCAGTTGCCCTGGGCTGCCAACTGGCGGCGCAGCACCATCTCGCCCGACATCTGGTCATAATAAGCCGGGAATTGATCGTGGTTCACAGTGGCAGCCAGATCCTGCACATCCCGGCGCACCTGTTTGGCCAGCTGGTGCAGCGTCATGCCCGGCTGGTTCAGGCGCGACAGCAGCGCGCGGGTGAACACCGAGTTCGGATTGGCGTCCTTGTCCGACAGCCGGTCCAGCGCGGTTTGCCCTGCCCCGGCCGAGTAGAGGATAAAGGCGCCCTCCGGCGGTTCCATCCGCACCAGACCGCGGGTGCCGCCGACCGAACGCTGGCCGTCCTTCGGGAAGGGATTGTTGCGGCAAGCGTCCAGGATCATGATGGTTGAACGCGCGCCTTTGCGCTGGAAAGTGCCAAGCACCCGATCAGCGGCAATGCTTTCCCCGGTCAGGAAGCTTTCATCGCCGAAATTCACCATCGGCACATCCGAGGGCAGCAAGTAATTGCGCCCGTCGACCTCAACCCCGTGACCGGCAAAGTAGAACAGGACTTCATCCCCCGGCTTGATCTGGTTGGCAAAGGTCGAGACCGCGCTGTTGATGTCACGGCGCCCCGCGTCATACAGCGTGGTCACCTCAAAACCGAGCGCGCCGAGCGTATTGCTGACCGCCAGGGCATCATTACGCGCCTTTTGCAAGGCGGTAAGGTTCTGGTAGCCGTCGACACCGATCACCAGTGCCCGGCGGCTGATCAGCGGGGCTGCCAAATCGTTCTGCTGCAACAGGACCGGGGTTGCCGCGGCGCCGCTGCCCTGGACAACCGCGCCGTTTTGAATCAGCGCCTGGCTCTGCGCGGCGGCCATCACCTGCCCCTGCTGCATGAACTGACCCTGTTGCGGCATCTGGCCTTGGGGCACAAATTGGCTCTGCACCTGAGATTGCGGCACGAACTGCCCTTGCTGGCCCTGAAAGCGGGGCTGCTGCGGGATGCCATAAGTCTGCGTAGTGGCTGCAAATCCCATCTGCTGCTGGCCGTATTGCTGCTGCGCACTCTGCCCGTACTGCTGAGGCACGCCATAGGTGCCGGTGCTGTTCCCGGCCATCGTGGCCTGGGGCAAGCCATAGGGCTGCGGCGGCTGAGGCTGCGGCGCCATCCGCTCGGCCAAGTAGATCTTTAGCAGCCCGCGCGGCCCGTCGGGATGTGCCATCGCCTGCTGGCTGGCGAGATAGCCGCTGGTTTGCGCCCGCTGAAAGGAATGGATCAGCAGATCCTTCTCGAAATCATTCAGCTGCCCGGTAACCGGATAGCCCAGGTAAGCCTGATAGGTGGAAACAGCCTCGCGCGTTTTACGGCCCAGCTGCCCGTCGACCGCACCCGCGGGGAACCCGAAGTAGTTCAGCGATTCCTGAATCTGGCGGCCTTCCTGAGTGGACGGCAGCCGGGAACGCCGGGGCGCTTTGACGCCCGAACGCCGCTGATTCTTGGACAGGGCGCCGCCGATGATGCCGCCAAGGATGGCACCGGCAGCAAAGTCGCCCGCATCAGCGGAAACACGGGCAGCCGGCGTCATTGCCAGCGCAGAACAGATAATGAATGTGGAAAGCAGCTTGAACCGCATAAACAACCCCTAAGACAATGCACTTTTTGATTGCATAAATTGCATTCAAGACTGCGAAGTGTCAAAGCCTGAAAACCGGCATTTTAAGAAAAAACCGTCCACAGCCTGCAGAACGCAGCAGGGTTCCGGCAGCAGAGGAATTCAGCGCAAAGAAAATGGCCGGCAGTTCTGCCGGCCACGTGTTTTAGCGGTGTAACAGTAAGGCGATCAATCAGAGGAGAAGGACGGCAGGGCCGTACTGCCGGAGGCCTGCACCGGCTGCACCCGGCCGCCTGCCAGCTTTGCCGAGGCCGTCTTGATCAGCTCTGCCCGCTCAGGCTGTCCAGGGGCAAAGACAGGTGCTGCGCCGCCTTCCAGCGAGATCACGGCCATGCCGTACCAGTCCTGCGCCCTTTCTGCCGTGACCGGCGCGCCAAAGCCGAGCGCCAGATGGTGGCCGATCAGCTCTGCATAGGGACGCTGGCCAGTGCCGGTCAGGATCAGCGCGGCACCCAGCGCCACGTCCATGTCATCGCGGCGGTAACCGGAGAACAGGCAAATCCCGGCAGTATTGGCCAGCTGCTCCAGCGACATGCCGGATTGCAGCACGAACTTCTGCACATCGCCCATCACCTCGCCGCTGCCCGCGGTTCCCAGCTTGGCCAGGAACGGCTGCACAGCCGGGCCGAAGGCATCGCACTGGCTGTCGATCTGTGCTTGCGAAACGCCCTGGACCTTGCCCGCCCGGGTCTCGCCCGCGTTGATGGCATAGGTACGGGCCAGACAGAATTGCTCGCCCAGCGCCAGTTCCGGATCGGTCATGCTTGCCGCCGTCATGAAGCCGCCGTTGGAGCTGGTCAGAAGGCTGACCTTGCTGCAATAGCTGGTGAGGGAGGCGCTTTGCGCCGGCGGGTCAAACAGGGTGATGCCGCCCAGAGAGGCGCTTTCCTGCCCGGCAAAGGCTGTCACTGTGCTGCGGTTCTGCTGCGCCGCTTGGACTGGAGCGGTTTCACCCGTGTCCGCCATACGGCAGGTGCCCTGGTGGCAGGCGAAACTGGCAGGGGTCACGCCGCGCGCCAGGAAGTCATTGCGCTGATATCCCTGCGGGGTAGAAGCAAACACCATAACCGAGCAGTTAGAGGCGCCGCACCAGAAGGAGCTGCCGGAGACCGAAGTGTCGAGCACATAATCGTTCCGGCCATCGCCGTTCAGGTCCGCCAGCTGCATGAAGCCGGTGCGCTGCAGCAGCTGCTCCCCGGTCGGCTCGGAGCTGGCGGCGATTTCATCCACCGCCTGGCTGACTTCGGACGGCAACCCGCCGTAGCCGCCGCCGCTGTAGCCGCTTCCTGCGGTCCTGACGCCCGCGGCCTCATCCCGCCAGCTATGCAGCAAACCCCGCACTCCGTTAGGGCCTTGCATGGCCTTGATCACCTGCGGGCCGCCGATTTGCGCCCGGCTGTAGGAACTGACCAGGAAATTACGTTCATACGGGGCCAGATAGCCGGTGGCCGGATAGCCCATGTGAACCTGATACTGGGAAACGGCCGCGCGGGACCGTCGCCCCAGCACCCCGTCCGGCGTGCCAGCATGAAAACCGAAATAGTTCAAGGCAACCTGGGTTTCACGGTTCTGCGCCCTGGTTGCGGAACTTGCCGGTGCGCGGCGGTAGGTTGTGGCACGGCGCTGGCGTTGCTTATTCCTGTGAACTTCATTAACGATAACCCCGCCAATCACCCCTCCGACAATTGCGGCGCCCAAATCACTCGCTGTCGCAGGGCTGGTGAATGACGTTGCCAGAAAAGCGGCCGTCAATGCCGGCTTAAGCGGCTTGGAAAGCATGATACTCGCCCCCTATGGATACTAACAATGGAATCAGGATACTCCACAGTCGGGGCTGGCACCTAGGGATTTTACGCCCCTTTACCGGCGGGCGCCCAAAGGATCACGGAAGGGGATAGCAAGAGCCATGGTTGAATGGATCGCATCTGACGGCCTTGTTGAGTATGATCAAGCGGTTGCCTTCATGGAACAGCGCGCGGCGGCGATCGCGGCGGGCACTGCGCAAGAATGCATCTGGCTGGTCGAACATCCGCCGCTTTACACTGCCGGCACCTCAGCCAAGCGCGAAGATCTGACCGACCCGGACCGTTTCCCGGTCCATGACAGCAAACGCGGCGGCCAGTATACCTATCACGGGCCGGGCCAGCGGGTGGTCTATGTGATGCTGAACGTGGGCCAGCGCGGCCACGACGTGCGCCGGTTCGTGCAGCAGCTGGAAAGCTGGGTGATCGCTGCACTGGATGAGTTCAACATCAAGGGACATATCCGCGACGGCCGGGTCGGCGTCTGGGTCGAACGCCCGGACAAGCCGCAAACCGTTGCGGGCGGCATGGCCGAGGACAAGATCGCCGCGATCGGTATCCGCCTGCGCAAATGGGTCAGCTTCCACGGCATCTCGATCAACGTGGAGCCGGAGCTGGAGCATTTCACCGGCATCGTACCCTGCGGTATCACCGAATACGGGGTGACCAGCCTAGTTGATCTAGGATTGCCGGTTACGATGGCGGATGTGGACGTCGCCCTCAGGCGCAGCTTTGAACATGTGTTTGGCGGCTAACCTTTGCCCTGCGCCGCCGAAACACAGTCCTGCAGCGCTGTCAGCACCAGTTCCGGAAGGCTGTAAAACAGCAGCGCGCCCGCCTCCTGGCTGACGCAGAGCTGAGCGTTTTTCTGACCGCCGAAAGTATCGCGGATATCGGACAGCGGCGCGACGTGATCCTCGCCGCCATGCACAAAAACCGCCTGCGTATGCCGTGTCAGCGCCATCTTCTGCGTCCCCTGCCGGATCATCTGCACATCTGCCAGAAAGCCGGCGCCGCCCTGCTGCCGGAACAGCAGCTGGCTTTGCTTAAGCAGCGGCAGCAGGTCCAGCTGATCCAGCAAGGCCCTTTCCCGGCTGTTGCGCGCAGTCTGGACTTTCAGCAGCGCCTTGTGCCCGTACCAGTGCAAGGCCCCTGACCAGGCCTTCATCAGCACGGGCAGCATCCAGCGGGCACGGGCAGCGGAAAAGGCAATCAGCCAGGCATAACCGCTGAGGCCGGAAAACTGCCGCGGCGAGGTGATTGAACAATTCGAGGCGACGGCCACCAGCCCGGAGATCCGGCTGTGCAGCCGGTTGGCCGCCGCGCAGCCGTACAACGCGCCGCCCCGGTGGCTGAGCAATACCGGTCTTTGCAGGTTTTCGCGGGCGATCAGCGCATCCAATTGCTGCACAAAGGCATCCGCCGGGTCCTGCCCGCGCGGCAGCGGCACCGAGCCTCCGTAGCCCGCGCGCATCGGCGCATAGACCCGGAAGCCCAGTGTCCTAAGCTGCGGCTGCAGGCGCTGCAGCGGCACGATCCCGTCCAGAATCCCGTGCACAAATATCACCGGCTGTCCGGTATCCGCGCCAAACCGGAAGAACTGGCTGCGCCGCCCGGTTCTGTCTTCAATTTCCTCAGCTGGCGGCAGCAGCTCGCCCCGGGCAATTTTCAAATCCCGCACATGCTCGTTGATCAGGAATGCGGCGAGCCGGATCAGCTCTGCCATTCCCGGCGCCCCGGCCCTGGCCGCAATCTGCTCCAGCTCCGCTGCCACCCGGCCGCCGGCGCCGCTCATCACCGCCTTCAACGGGTCAAGATCGGATTTCTGCAGTCCGAAGGCAGCAGCAACGGGGCCTGCTGCCTCTGCGCTCCATTCACAATCCAGCCGCTCTGCCATGACGGCTGCGACAGGTCCGCCTGGCCCTTCCAGCCGGACAGGGCGGCATAAAAACCGCTCGCCCGGGCGGCCAGTGCCAAGAAACAGAACATCCTGCCAGGCAAATTCCCCCTCGCGCACCTGTTCCAGAAAGATGCTCCACCGGTCTGTTGCGGCCCGCGTCAGCCCCATGGCTGCGGGAAGATCTCCGCCGCTGACAAGCTGGCGGGCAGCGCGCCGCGACGCATTCAGCAGGCGCCCCTCGGATCCGGCACCCGCCAACAGCCAGAACCGGCTGCAATCGCCTGAATATTCACCGGGATGCGGCCGCCCTGCCCGCTCCCACTGCTGTTCCTGGATCTGTGCGGCTCGTGAGAAATGCGCCTTGAGCGCCGGCACGGCCCTGGGCCGCGCGAACGCACCCCAGCGGCCAAGGCCCTCTCCGGCGTCCCGCCTGTCCGGCGGACCAGCAGAAAACCGGTCGAATTGCTCCGGCCGGATCATCGTTTCATAAATTGCGGCAACAACCTGGTCCTGCGACAAGGCCTGCGCACGGCACAAGAGCGTCACTCCGCTCCCTCCAATACTGCTTTCCGCGTCAATTAGACGGCGCGCCCTGCAAGCATACGTTCAGGCACGGGCGTTCACCCGCTTGTTTCAGGCTGTCAGCCTGGCAACTGAAAATTCCCGGCTGATGCCGCCCTAATCCGGGCTGGCATACCGTGCCGGACCACCCAATTCTTGGGTCCCCATACGCTTGGGCGCGGGCGCCCTCTTTGACCTACAACTAATTTGCGAAACAGCTATGATCAAATTCAACTAAAATTCAACATTTATTTCGAATGCACAAATTCGCATTGAAATCACCGCCTAATTCCAGCGGTGATTTCAGTTTCTCAAAAGTCCTGCCGCCAGGTCTGCATCAATGACCGGCGAGTGCTGCGCGGATCTGTTCCGCCTGCGCCTGAATCAGCGCCTGATCCCCCATCGTTCCCGGCGGGCGCAGCCGGTCGCCCTCCTTGCGCGGCAGCACATGCATATGCAGGTGAAAAACCTCCTGCCCGCCCGCAGCCTCGTTGAACTGCTGCACGGTCACCCCGTCCGCACCAAAGGCCCTGATCACCGCATGCGACAGTTTTTGCACCGTCTGCATCACCGCTGCCATTTGCGCGGGGCTGGCGTCCAGCAGGTTGCGGCACGGGGTCTTCGGGATCACCAGAAGATGCCCGTCGCTGCGCGGCATGATATCCATGAACGCCAGTGTATCGTCATCCTCATAGACACGGGCCGAGGGAATCTCGCCGCGCAAAAGCTTAGCGAAGATATTGTCGGGATCATAAACGGGCATGCGTCTGGCCTCCTGATTTTGGCATTGCAGCGGTTGTGCGCGTGCCTTGCATCCAGGTCAAGCACCCTGCGGCGCCGCAGCCTGCATGGCATTCAAGCCCCTGCGGCAATAAATCTTGATCCAGATCAAACTCCGCCATTGAAGGCCCCGGCACGCCATTCTAATACTCCAAGGAATCCAGGCCGCCCGGAGTCCGTCTCCGGGGGCCTTTCGTTATGCAGCAGGAGGCACATAATGGCAGACGCAGCCATTCATGGTCACGGCCACGAGGACGAGCGGGGCTTTTTTACCCGCTGGTTCATGAGCACGAACCATAAAGACATCGGCATTCTCTACCTCATCGTTTCGGCGTTTGCAGGTCTCATCTCTGTTATCTTCACCGTTTACATGCGGCTTGAGCTGATGGATCCCGGCGTTCAGTACATGTGCCTCGAGGGTGCGCGCATGTTCGCAGACACCTCGGCAGAATGTACCCCGAACGGCCATCTCTGGAACGTGATGATCACGGCCCACGGCATCCTGATGATGTTCTTCGTGGTGATTCCGGCGCTGTTCGGCGGTTTCGGCAACTATTTCATGCCGCTGCAGATCGGCGCGCCGGACATGGCGTTCCCGCGGATGAATAACCTCAGCTTCTGGATGTATGTCGCAGGCACCTCGCTGGCGGTCCTCTCGGTTGTCTCCCCGGGCGGCAATGACCAGCTGGGCTCCGGTGTCGGCTGGGTTCTCTACCCGCCGCTGTCGGTGAATGAGGGCGGCTACTCGATGGACCTGGCGATCTTTGCCGTGCACGTCTCGGGTGCCTCCTCGATCCTGGGTGCGATCAACATGATCACCACCTTCCTGAACATGCGCGCACCGGGTATGACCCTGTTCAAGGTGCCGCTGTTCTCTTGGTCGATCTTCGTCACCTCCTGGCTGATCCTGCTGTCCCTGCCGGTTCTGGCAGGCGCCATCACCATGCTGCTGATGGACCGCAACTTCGGCTTCACCTTCTTTGATGCGGCCGGCGGCGGCGACCCGATCCTGTACCAGCACATCCTGTGGTTCTTCGGCCACCCGGAAGTGTACATCGTGATCCTGCCGGGCTTTGGCATCATTTCGCACGTCATTGCGACCTTCGCGCGCAAACCGGTCTTCGGTTACCTGCCGATGGTCTGGGCGATCATCGCGATCGGCGTGCTGGGCTTTGTTGTCTGGGCGCACCACATGTACACTGTCGGCATGTCGCTGAACCAGCAGGCCTACTTCATGCTGGCCACCATGGTGATCGCGGTGCCGACCGGGGTAAAAGTGTTCTCTTGGATTGCCACCATGTGGGGCGGCTCGATCGAGTTCAAAGCACCAATGATGTTCGCTTTCGGCTTCCTGTTCCTGTTCACCGTCGGCGGTGTGACCGGCGTGGTGCTGTCGCAGGCGTCGGTAGACCGGGCCTATCACGACACCTACTATGTGGTTGCACACTTCCACTATGTGATGAGCTTGGGTGCCGTGTTCGCGATCTTCTCGGGCATCTACTTCTACTTCGGCAAGATGACCGGCCGTCAGTACAATGAGCTGGGCGCACAGATCCACTTCTGGATGTTCTTCATCGGCGCCAACCTGACCTTCTTCCCGCAGCACTTCCTGGGCCGTCAGGGCATGCCGCGCCGCTACATCGACTATCCGGAAGGCTTTGCTTACTGGAACAAGATCTCGTCCTACGGCGCGTTCCTGTCCTTTGCGTCCTTCCTGCTGTTCTTCGGCGTGGTGATCTATTCGCTGCTGCGCGGCGCGCGTATCACCCAGAACAACTACTGGAACGAATACGCGGATACGCTGGAGTGGACCCTGCCCTCTCCGCCGCCCGAGCATACCTTTGAAATCCTGCCCAAGCAGGAAGACTGGGACCGCTCGCATTCGCACTAAGCAGCTGAGACCCTGACATTAAAAAAAGGCCCCGGCGCAGAAGCACCGGGGCCTTTTTCATGCGCGCGCTCCGCGATAAAAACCCGCAGTGGAAATCCCGCATTTCCGGCACATCATTTAATAAGAACCCATTTTGATCAGCAGGCGTTGAACAGATGCCCTACAACTGGACCCGTCCGCAGCAAGACGCCGAGCGCGAGCTGCACCTCTGGCCGCATCAATCGCTGCCGCCGCAGGGCTATGTGCGGTTTTTGGGCCTTACCGCCGCACTGATCTGCGTGCCGCTGATACCCGTTCTGGGGTCTTTTCTGCTGTGGGGGCTGCTGCCCTTCCTGCTGCTGGCGCTATTCGGAATGAAATGGGCGCTGGACCGCAACCGCCGCGACCATCAGATCATTGAGGTGCTGACCATCGGGAAAGAAGAGGCCCATCTGGAGCGCATCAATCCTGATGGCGGCCGTCAAAACTGGCGCTGCAACCGCTACTGGACCCGTGTCGAGATGCACGACCATGACGGCCCGGTGCCGCACTATGTCACCCTGCAGGGCGGCGGCCGCGAAGTGGAGATCGGGGCCTTCCTGTCCGAAGACGAACGGGTCGCGCTTTACGGAGACCTCAAGTCCGCCTTTGCGCATTGACCGGAAAAAGAAAAGGCCCGCAATGCGGACCTGTCCATTTCATCTTTGCAAAAATACTCCCGCCGGAGGCAGCGCGCGCCAGCGCGCCTTGCTATCAGCAGCCGCCTTTGCTGCACAGCTGGTCCTTGACCAATGGCCCGGCTTTGCCGAAATCCATCTGGCCGGTGTATTTCGCCTTCAGCGCACCCATCACCTTGCCCATGTCGCGAATCGATTCGGCGCCGGTTTCCGCCACCGCCGCAGTGATCGCCTCTCCGACCTCCTCGTCGCTCAGCTGCTGCGGCAGGAACTCCTCGATGATGGAGATTTCGCCCAGTTCCCGCTCCGCCAGGTCCAGCCGCCCGCCTTCCTCATAGGCACGGGCGCTTTCGTTGCGCTGCTTGGTCATCTTACCCAGGATGGCAAGGATTTCCCCCTCGTCAATGCCGCCCTCTTCGCCATCGGCGCGGGCGGCGATTTCCCGGTCCTTGATCGCCGCGTTGATCAGCCGCAGCGTACACAGCCGCTCGGCCGCCTTGTCTTTCATCGCTTGCTTCAAGGCCTGATTGACCTGTGTGCGCGTATCCATCGTAATAAGCATCCCATGGTTGCCGGACACCGATGGTTATCCATTCTGGTGCTTCTGTGCAAGTTTACAGTAAAACTTCAATTTCGAACCCCGCGTCAGCCTGCCCGCTGCTGCAGGCTTGACCCGCTTGGGCGCTCCCCTTACAAGCCCATGAATTTCACCGCATGGAGACTCGCGCAATGGCCGCTTCCGCCCCGTCCAAGCCCACCGCATGCCTGGCGCTCGCAGATGGCACCGTCTTTTACGGCACCGGTTTCGGCGCCACCGGCGACACTGTGGCCGAGCTCTGCTTCAACACCGCAATGACCGGTTACCAGGAGATCATGACCGATCCATCCTACGCCGGCCAAATCGTCACCTTCACCTTCCCGCATATCGGCAACACCGGTGTGACACCCGAGGATGACGAGACCGGCGATCCCGTCGCGGCCGGCATGGTGGTGAAATGGGACCCGACCCTGGCCTCCAACTGGCGTGCCACGGAAGAGCTGAAATCCTGGCTGACCCGCACTGGCCGCATCGCCATCGGCGGCATCGACACCCGCCGCCTGACCCGCGCGATCCGCCAGCAGGGCGCGCCGCATGTGGCCCTGGCACATGACCCCGACGGCAACTTTGACGTTGAGGCGCTGGTTGCCAAGGCGCGCGACTGGTCCGGCCTGGTCGGCCTCGATCTGGCCAAGGATGTGTCCTGCGCCCAAAGCTACCGCTGGGACGAAATGCGTTGGGCCTGGCCGGACGGCTATGCCCGCCAGGAAGCGCCTGCGCACAAGGTTGTGGCCATAGACTATGGCGCCAAGCGCAACATCCTGCGCTGCCTCGCCTCGGCTGGCTGCGACGTTACTGTGCTGCCAGCGACAGCAACTGCCGAAGACGTTCTGGCCCATAATCCCGACGGGGTGTTCCTGTCCAACGGCCCTGGCGATCCGGCGGCCACCGGCGAATACGCGGTGCCGATGATCCAGGACGTCCTGAAAACCGAATTGCCCGTCTTCGGCATCTGCCTGGGCCATCAGATGCTGGCGCTGGCGCTTGGCGCCAAGACCGTCAAAATGAACCACGGCCACCACGGCGCCAACCACCCGGTCAAGGAGCATTCCACCGGCAAGGTTGAGATCACCTCGATGAACCACGGCTTTGCGGTGGACGCGCAGACCCTGCCGGAAGGCGTCGAGGAAACCCATGTCTCGCTGTTCGACGGCTCCAACTGCGGCATCCGGATTTCCGGCCGCCCGGTCTATTCGGTGCAGCACCACCCCGAGGCCAGCCCCGGCCCGCAGGACAGCTTCTACCTGTTCGAACGCTTTGCCGAGGCCATGGCTGCGCGCAAATCTGCGTAAAAAAGATATTAACCATGCCGCCCGCCGGCATGGTTAACGCTGCATTTACCAATTCTTAAACCCCCGCCGCCAGCCTGAAGCCCTCAGGTGTTTTTGGTATGGGGTGGCGATGGGTTTTGTGTCTCAGCCGCTGCGGCAGTTCCGGCCGCCGCAGCCCGCCGGGGAGCGATCTCCGGGGCTGCTGCCGCCGGTGAATGGCCGCAGCATGATGAAGGCGCTGGTGCTGCGCCAGCACCAGAAGGCCGCCCTTGGGCGGGTGCTGGTGGCCGAGGGGCTGGCCAATGAAGACCAGGTTCAGGACACCCTGGCCCGGCAATACCGGATGCAGCGGGCCGATCTCAGCGGCCAGGTCGCCAATCCCCGGCTGCTGGCCCGCAAGCCAGCCCAGTTCTGGCTCCGCCATTGCGCCATGCCTTGGATGCAGCTGGGCCAGACTGTGACCATTGCCATTGCCTGCCCCGACAGGTTCGAAGCCCTGAAGAAAGAATTGCAGGACAGTTTCAGCACCGTAACACCGGTTGTGGCCTGCGAGGCGCAGATCACTGCATTGCTGACCGCGCATTTCAGTCCTGTTCTGGTCCGCCAGGCCAGCTGCAGTGTAATCCCGCGGCAAAGCTGCCGCACGCTGCAGCCGCATAGGGGACGGGCCGTGCTGACAGCCTGCGCTCTGCCAGCACTCTATCTGGCCTTGACCGCCCCTGCAGCAGTGTTCACTGCCCTCAGCATGATGGCGCTGGTGTCAGTTCTATTGTTCACCGCCCTGAAACTGTGCGGCCTCGCATCATACTGGTCTGCCAGAACCCGCCGGAACCCGTCTGTGCCACGGCTGGCTCCCCATTCGCCCGGTCAGGTCGCGCAACCGGTGATTTCTGTCATGGTCCCGCTCTACCAAGAGGCCGAGATCAGCCGGGCACTGCTCACCCGTATCCGTAAGCTCAGCTATCCGCCGGCCCTGACCGATGTGATCCTGGTGCTGGAGGAACATGACACTGTCACCCGGGCCGCCCTTGCAGGCACCCGGCTGCCGCCTTGGATCCGGGTGGTGGAGGTTCCAGCCTTTGGCAGGCTGACCACCAAGCCGCGGGCGATGAACTATGCGCTGAACTTCTGCCGTGGCGACATCATCGGTGTCTGGGACGCCGAGGACGCGCCGCAGGCGGATCAGCTGGACCGGGTGGCGCAGGCCTTTGCCTGCGCGGACAGGAAGACGGCTTGTTTTCAGGGTGTTCTTGACTACTACAACCCCGCCACCAACTGGATCTCCCGCTGCTTCACGCTGGAATACGCCAGCTGGTTCCGCATCGTTCTGCACGGAATTTCCCGGCTTGGCCTGGTGGTGCCGCTGGGCGGCACGACAATGTTCATCCGCCGCAAGGTGCTGGAGGAACTGGGCGGCTGGGATGCCCATAACGTGACCGAGGATGCGGACTTGGGTGTCCGGCTCTACCGCGCCGGGTACCGCACCGGAATGCTGCCCAGCACCACATTTGAAGAGGCCAACTGCCGCCCCTGGCCCTGGGTCAAGCAGCGCTCGCGCTGGCTGAAAGGGTTCATGGTGACTTACCTGGTGCATATGCGCCAGCCGATGCGCTTGCTGACCGAGCTTGGCTGGAAACGGTTCCTAGGGTTTCAGGCGTTCTTTCTGGGCACCATCGGGCAGTTCCTGTTTGCGCCGGTTTTGTGGTCGTTCTGGCTGATTGCGCTTGGCCTGCCGCACCCCAGCGCCGGCACGGCTTCGCCGTTGCTGCTGTCGCTGGCGGCCGCGGCGCTGGTGTTCTTTGAACTGCTCGGCCTGGTCATCAGCGTCACCGCCGCCTTTGCCATGGGGCGGCCCTGGCTGGCCGCCTGGGCGCCGGCGATGATCCTATACTTTCCAATGGGGGCCGTTGCTGTCACCAAGGCCGCGCATGAGTTGCTCGTCCGTCCCTTTTTCTGGGACAAGACGGCACATGGCATCAAACCCGCTGCCAAACCCCGCTGCGGGCACCGGCCTGGTTTCTGGCCTGGTTTCTGGCCTGGTTTCTGGCCTGGTTTCTGGCCTGGGCTTTGGCGGATTATCCCCGCCCGCTGGCGTCCTGCTTCAGACGGGTCATGAAAGCGATAGAGATATGCTCCTTCAACGCCTCACCCGCCGCTGCCTCGTCACGGCGGCCGATCGCGTCAACAATACCCTTATGTTCGGACTGGGCAATCTCGCTGCGCCCTTCGGCGGCCAGCGAGGTCGTTGCCATCAGCGCCATGGTCCGGTGCACAAGGTCCAGCTGCTGCACCAGATATCGGTTGTGCGACGCCAAATGGATCTGTTCATGGAACCGGCGGTTGGCCTTGGACAGCGCCGACGGATCGCCGATCAGCTGGTCATCGGCCTCGACCATTTCCTTCAGCACCTTGATCTCTTCTTCGGTGGCATGGCGCGCCGCCAGCTGTGCCGCCAGCCCCTCCAGCTCGCGCCGGACCACATACAGCTCGGCCATCTGGTTGTGATCCAGCGAGGCGACAATCAGCGACCGCCCGTCGCGCTCCAGCAGCGATTGCGTCTCCAGCCGCTGCAGCGCTTCGCGGATCGGCGTGCGCGACACACCAAAGCGTTCGGCCAGATCACTCTCCACCAGCCGGTCGCCGGGCTTGTAAACACCGACGTCGATCGCTTCGAGGATCAGCGCATAGGCATCTTTCTGGTTGCTGCGGCTCTGGCTCATGGGTCTTCCTGTCTTTTCCGGTTTGCCAATCTCTACAGCGCAAAGGGCAGCAATCAACCCTGATGGCGCTAAAGCGCTGAAAACCCGTAGTCAAAATGCGCTTTTGATTGCAAAAGCGGCATCCGCCCCCTAATCCGGCACCATGCCCAAGCAATCCTTTTCCCATGTCACCCAATGGGTGTTCGATCTCGACAACACCCTGTATCCGCCGTCGGCACGCCTGTTTGACCAGATCGAGGTCAAGATGACGGCCTATGTGATGGAGGCCCTTGGCGTGGACAAGGCCAAGGCCGACCACCTGCGCAGCCATTACTGGCGCGAACACGGCACCACATTGGCCGGGCTGATGCGCGAGCATGATCTGGATCCGGAACCCTATCTGGTTGCGGTGCATGACATCTCGATGGAGCCTCTTGAAAAGGACGCTGCCCTGGCTGCGAACATCCGTAACCTGACAGGCGAGAAGATCGTCTATACCAACGGCTCGGCCCCCTATGCCGAGCGGGTGCTGGCGGCGCGCGGGCTGTCGGGATTGTTCGACGGCGTCTATGGTGTCGAACACGCCGATTACCACCCCAAGCCGGAACGGCGCGCCTTTGACCGGGTCTTTGCCCGCGCCGGCGTAATCCCGCAACAGGCGGCAATGTTCGAGGATGACGCACGCAACCTTGCCGCCCCGCACCAGATGGGAATGCGGACCGTGCATGTGGCGCCGGAACCGGTGCAAGCTGCACATATTCATCATCATTCGGATGATTTGACGGGTTTCCTGGCTGCTCTGGCCTAAGTTCCCGTCTCTGCAGGCGGCGCATTCAGGTGTCTTTTGCCGCTTTCAAGGATGTGTACAACAGCACACCGGCAAATCTTTGCAACTGCGGCAAAATATACCTGTTTGCCGCATATTTTCCTCCCTATATGCGCCCCGAAACCGAATGCTTGGAGCCCGACCGATGAGCGCATATGCCCTTCCCGAACGCCTGACCCTGACGCAACGCATGCTGTTTGCCGTGCCGCTGCTGGGGCGGATCATCAAGGAGGTCGCTTATGGCCCGGAGGAGAATCTCTATTACGCCATTGCAACCTTTGTCAGCCTCTGGGGCTGTTCGATCCTGCTGTTCGGTATTCCCGGCCTCTACATCCCGGCAGTCTGCATGGTGCCGGTCGTGTTCACCCTGCTGATCACCATCACCCGCGGCTAAGCGCCCTATCTGCGGCTATCGGCTTGTCTTCCCCTGCTGTCCGGGCCTATTTCTGGCGGCAGAACGGAGGGCTGACGAGATGGCCGATACCTGCGATATCCTGATTTCCGGCGGCGGCATTGCGGGTCTGACCGCGGCCGCCGCTTTTGCCTCCAGCGGTTTCAGTGTGATCTGCGCCGATCCTGCCCCGCCGGTGACCGAGCCCGACGCTGAAGGTTCCGACTTGCGCACCACCGCGTTTCTGCAGCCCGCGCAAGCGCTGCTGGAGCGCTGCGGGATCTGGGCGCGGCTGGCGGACCACGCTGCTCCCTTGCAGATCATGCGCATCGTCGATGCCGGCGGCACCCGCCCCGAGCCGCGGGTGGTCAAGGATTTCAACGCCGCCGATATCTCCGGCCAGCCGTTTGGCTGGAACCTGCCCAACTGGCTGTTGCGGCGCGAGATGATTGCCCGCCTGTCCGACCTGCCTAATGTTGATTTGCGCTTTGGCACCGGCACCACCGGATTGTTCACCCGCACCGATGAGGCGCGCGTCGCCCTCAGCGATGGCAGTCAGGTGACAGCGAAACTGGTGGTCGCCTGCGACGGCCGCAATTCGCCGATGCGCGAGGCGGCGGGCATTCCGGTCAAGACCACCCGCTACGGGCAAAAGGCGCTGGCCTTTGCGGTGACCCATCCGGTGCCGCATGACAATGTCTCAACCGAGATCCACCGCTCCGGCGGGCCGTTCACCCTGGTCCCCCTGCCAGACTACCAGGGACAGCCGTCGTCGGCGATTGTCTGGATGGAACGCGGGCCACGGGCGCAGGAGCTGCTGAACCTGGACCCCGCTGCCTTTGAGGCCGCGATGACAATGCGCAGCTGCGGGCTGTTCGGCGATCTGAAACTGGCCTCGCGCCGCACCATCTGGCCGATCATCAGCCAGTCGGCGGAACGCTTGAACGGCGAGCGGCTGGCGCTGATGGCCGAGGCCGCCCATGTGGTGCCGCCGATCGGCGCGCAGGGGCTGAACATGTCGCTGGGTGATCTGCGCTGCCTGCTGGAGCTGGCCGAGGCCCGCCCGGAATCCTTAGGTGATGCGCAGATGCTGACAGCCTATCACAAGGCCCGCCACAGCGAGATCATGCTGCGGGTGAAAGGCATCGACCTGCTCAATCGCACGTCAATGCTGGCGCCGCGCCCGCTGCGCGATCTGCGCGCCTTTGGCCTTAACGCGCTCTATTCCCTGGCCCCGGTGCGCAGAACGCTGATGCAGATGGGCCTGGGCGTTAAATAACCGTGCGGGCTGGCATGCAGTTTCTCAAAGGGCATTGGCAGCTGATCTGCCTGACACTGGCGATTGCAGCCCTGTGGCCGACGCAAGCCGTGCTGCCGTTGCGCATCCTCACCGTCTTCCTGCACGAACTGTCCCACGCGGCTGCAGCTCTGCTGACCGGCGGCGAGGTGCTTAGCCTGACCATCGACCCGCGCGAAGGCGGCATGGTTGTCTCCCGCGGCGGCAACCGGTTCCTAGGATTATCGGCGGGCTATACGGGATCGCTGCTGACCGGCTCTGCCCTGTTCCTGGTTGCCCTGCGCACGGATTGGGACCGCAAGGTTCTGGCGCTGTTCGGATGCGTCACTCTGGCGGTTGCCACTCTCTACATCCGGGATCTCTTCGCACTCGGCTTTACCCTGGCAACCGGTGCACTGATGCTGGCCGCCGCCCGCTATCTGAGCCTGAACATCAATGACATGATCCTGCGAGTGATCGGAATCAGCAGCATGATCTATGCGCCGCTGGACATCTGGGACGACACGATTGCGCGCTCTTATCTGCGCTCCGACGCGCGGATGATGGCCGAGGAGTTCGGCGGCACAACAATGCTGTGGGGAGGTGTCTGGCTGGCAATCAGCCTCGGAGTGATCTGGCTCACCCTGCGCCATGGGCTGGGCCGCACAAGCAATATCCCTTTGCGCAGCCCAGTCCGGTTCCTTCGTTAAAGCACCTGATCCACGACGGTCTTCAGCCGCGCGATGGTGGCGTCAACGTCATATAGTTTGTCCAGGCCGAACAGGCCCAGGCGGAAGGTGCGGAAATCGGCGGGCTCGTCGCACTGCAGCGGCACGCCCGCGGCAATCTGGGTGCCAAGCGCCAGAAATTTCTTGCCGTTCTGCACATCCGGATCGCTGGTATAGCTCACCACCACCCCGGGCGCGCCAAACCCGTCGGCGGCAACCGAGGTGATGCCCTTGTCCTTGAGCATCGCCCGCACGCCATTGCCCAGAGCCCATTGCGCATCGCGCAAGCGGTCGAAACCGTATTCCTTGGTTTCCAGCATGGTGTCGCGGAACGCCTTCAGCGCGTCGGTGGGCATGGTGGCGTGATAGGCGTGGCCGCCGTCTTCATAGGCCTTCATGATGGTGCGCCATTGCTTCAGGTTGATGGCAAAGCTGTCCGAGGCGGTCTCTTCCAAACGCGCCAGCGCTCGGTCCGAGAACATCACCAGACCAGCCGAAGGCGACGCGCTCCAACCCTTCTGCGGCGCGGAAATCAGCACGTCGACGCCGGTTGCCTTCATGTCGATCCAGGCGCAGCCGGAGGCGATGCAGTCCAGCACCACCAGTGCGCCGACCTCATGCGCGGCCGCGGCCATCGCGGTCACGTAATCGTCCGGCAGAATCACACCGGCAGCGGTCTCCACATGCGGCGCAAAGACGATGTCCGGCTTCTGCTCCTTGATCGCGGCCACCACATCCGCAATCGGCGCAGGCTCAAACGGCGAGGCGCTCTCATTGCCGGTGCGGCGCGCCTTCATCACGGTCGAAGACGCGGTAAAGCCGCCCGCCTCGAAAATCTGGCTCCAGCGGTAGGAGAACCAGCCGTTCCGCACCACCAGCGCATTTGCGCCGCGGGCAAACTGGCGCGCCACGGCCTCCATCGCATAGGTCCCGCCGCCCGGCACCAGCGCCACGGCCTCGGCGTTATAGACCTCTTTCAGCATCGCATTGATGTCCAGCATCACGGTCTGGAAGGTCTTGGACATATGGTTCAGCGAGCGGTCGGTGAAAACCACCGAGAATTCATCCAGACCCTGCGGGTCCACGGTATCGAGCAGTGCCATCTGGGCCTCCCTTGTATTCCTTTACTAACGGCTAGCCGGTGCCGCAGGCTTTGGCAAAGCCTACCTTGGCATACAGTGCTGCCGCCATTCTCCGAAGGGTGATACTGGCGAAACTCAGCGGAAAGGACAGCCCAAGCACGACAGAAAACACCCGGTTTTGCGCCAAGCGGGTTTCTGATCGGCAACAAATGTGCACCTTTACCCCAGCGGTCCCGGCCGCCGCTCCTCGCTCAGCAGCACGTTGGCCTCGACATTACCCACCCCCGGCAGGGTCATCACCCGCCGCCGCAGCACCCGTTCGAAGTCAGAGATGTCCCGCGCCGTGACCCGCAGGCGGTAGTCGTACATGCCCAGCACGTGCTCCACCGTCTGCACTTCGGGGATGGCAGACACCGCGCGTTCGAAGTCCTCCAGACTGACCCGCCCCTTGGTGGCCAGTTTCACCCCCAGAAAGACGGTGACACCAAACCCCAGCTTTTCCTTGTCCAGTTCCAGCCTGCGGCCCGCGATGATGCCCGCCTCCTGCAGCCGCTTGATCCGCCGCCAGGTGGCGGGCTGGCTCAGCCCCAACCGCCGCCCGAGCGCCCCCGCCGACAGCGTCGCATCCTCCGACAGCGCCCGCAGAATGGCAAAATCCAGATCATCCAGCGCGCTCATACCGGCAGCACCTCATTCGACTTGATCCGCGCCACGTGCATCAGCGCCTCGATATCGGTGATATGCGGCAGGTTCAGAATGGCGGCGCGGTAGATCTGCTGGTAATGCGGCATGTCCCGCGCAATCACCGAAAGCCGCACATCGACCTGCCCCAGAAAGGTCTGGATCTCGATCACCTCGGCAATGCCGCGGGCGGCCTCGATGAACTCGTCAAAGGCGCGCGGGTTGGTCTTGTCCAGCGTCACCCGCAGCGACACCTCCACCTCATACCCCAAGGCGCGCCAGTCGATCACCGCCCGCTGGCCCAGGATCACGCCGCCCTCGCGCAGCTTCTCCAGCCGCCGCGACAGGCGGGAGGCAGTGAGACCCAGCCGTTCGGCCAGATCCGGAATCGATTGCTCCGGGTCGCTTTGCATATAGCGCAGAATGCGCCGGTCCAGATCATCAAGCATGAATTATCCGATATCATGCCCATGCGCGAATGATCAACGCAAACAAACTGCGTATTTCATGTGGAACAGCAATCGCTTTCCCTGACGGCTTCCCTATGATGCCTTCAAACACCAACACAAAGGACGTGAAACATGCGCGTTTATTACGACCGCGACTGCGATGTGAACCTGATCAAAGAGAAAAAAGTGGCCATCCTGGGCTACGGCTCGCAGGGTCACGCCCACGCACTGAACCTGCGCGACAGCGGCGCCAAGAACCTTGTCGTCGCCCTGCGCGAAGGTTCCGCCTCCGCCAAGAAAGCCGAAGGCGAAGGCCTGCAGGTCATGGGTATTGCCGAAGCCGCGGCCTGGTGCGACGTGATCATGTTCACCATGCCCGACGAACTGCAGGCCGAGACCTACAAGAAATACGTCCACGACAACATCAAGCCGGGCGCCGCGATTGCATTCGCCCACGGCCTGAACGTGCACTTCGGCCTGATCGAGCCGAAAGAAGGCGTCGACGTCATCATGATGGCGCCCAAGGGCCCCGGCCACACCGTGCGCGGCGAGTACACCAAAGGCGGCGGCGTGCCCTGCCTGGTCGCGGTTCACAACGACGCCTCCGGCAAAGCGCTGGAAGTTGGCCTGTCCTATTGCTCCGCCATCGGCGGCGGCCGCTCAGGCATCATCGAAACCAACTTCCGCGAAGAATGCGAAACCGACCTGTTCGGCGAACAGGCAGTTCTGTGCGGCGGCCTGGTTGAGCTGATCCGCTGCGGTTTCGAAACCCTGGTCGAAGCCGGCTATGCTCCGGAAATGGCCTATTTCGAGTGCCTGCACGAAGTGAAGCTGATCGTTGACCTGATCTATGAAGGCGGCATCGCCAACATGGACTACTCGATCTCCAACACCGCCGAGTACGGCCAGTACGTCACCGGCCCGCGGATCCTGAAGTACGACGAAACCAAAGCCCGCATGAAAGCGGTCCTGGAAGACATCCAGCAGGGTAAATTCGTGCGCGACTTCATGCTGGAGAACGCGGTTGGCCAGCCGACCATCAAAGCGTCCCGCCGTGCCAATGACGAGCACGCGATCGAGGCAACCGGCGCCAAGCTGCGCGGCATGATGCCGTGGATCTCGGCCGGTAAGATGGTCGACAAAGAGAAGAACTAAGGTGCCCGCGGAACTTTCCGCAGCCTTTTTCCTCTGCAGGGCGCTCCACTCCGGGGCGCCCTTTTTCGTTTAATGCATTGAGGTTACACACATGCCAGACTCCCCCGGCGCCGCCAATTGGGCCAAGCTTCTGTTTCTCGGCGTGATCTGGGGCGCCTCCTTCATGGCGGTGTCGCTGGCGCTGCGGGGCTTTCCTCCGATGACCATCGCCGCGCTCAGGATCTCGATCGGCGCGCTCTGCCTGCTGAGCGTGATCACCGCCATGGGCATCCGCCTGCCGTCCCTGCGCAGCCGCGAGGGCCGGATCGTCTGGGCCTGCGCGGCCGGCATGGGTTTTTTCACCAACGCCCTGCCCTTCACCCTGCTCAGCTGGGGACAAACTTACGTGGCCAGCGGCTTTGCCGGTGTCTGCATGGCGGTGGTGCCGCTGTTTGTGCTGCCGCTGGCGCATGCCCTGGTGCCGGGCGAGCACATGACCCTGCGCCGCACCATCAGCTTCCTCATCGGCTTTGCCGGTGTGGTGGTGCTGATCGGGCTCGACGCCTTCCGCTCGGCCGGCACGGATTTTGAATCGCTCGCCCGCCTCGCCTGCCTTGGTGCCTCGCTGTGTTATGCCATCGGCTCGATCATCACCCGGCTTTGCCCGCAGGTGAACATGCTGTCGCTCTCTGCCGCGGCCCTCCTGTGCGGCGCCGCCATGATGACCCCGGCCGCGCTCTGGGCCGAAGGCGTGCCTGACCTGCCCGCCGCCCTGCCGCTGGGCGCAGTGATCTACCTCGGCCTCTTGCCCACGGCGCTGGCGCAAGTGCTGCTGGTCCAGGTCGCCCGCAGCGCCGGCCCTGCGTTTCTGTCGACCGTAAACTATCAGGTGCCGGTCTGGTCGGTGATCTTTGGCGCTGCCCTCCTGGGCGAGACCCTGCCGCCGCAGCTGTTCGCAGCGCTGGCATTGATCCTCGGCGGGCTGCTCCTCAGCCGCAGCCGCCGCCCGCGCATTGCCTGAGGCAAAAACACTTCGATAGGTAACAAAGCAATTGCCATTGACCCCGCCCGCCCGGCGGGGTCTTGTCGCGCGGTGAACCGCAGGAGAGAACCATGCCCGGCGCAGTACCGCGCGACACTCCCAAACAATGGCTGAAGATAATTCTGATCTGGGCCTTTCTGGGCGTTTGGATCTACTTCTTCTCATTCAGCATCTACGCCTCCGGATGCCGCAAATTCAGCCGCCCAGCAGAGGAACGGCTGCGCAAATGCGAAAACAGCCTGCGTTTCACAGGATTCCTATTAACCGACCACCAGCGCGCCACCAATTTGATCAATCAAGGCATAGCGCAGGCCGATCTTGGCAAAGATGCAAAAGCAATAGCCCTGTTCCTCGAGGCCATCCCCTTACTAACTGGAGCCACCTCGCCCAATTTTCGCCCATCGCAGCGACAGCTCGAGATACTTGAGCGAAAGATGAAGGACCTGGCAATCCCGCCACGCGCACACGAACTCTTTCGGGCCGCATTTGATGAATGGGCCAAGAGCCGGTCATGAGCACAAGCAGCATCGCACCGCGCTACTGGCTCATGATTGCCACCCTCGGCCTTGTCTGGGGCGCAACCTTTCTGCTGATCAAACTGGCGCTGGACGGCATCACCCCGTTCTGGCTGGCCGCCGGGCGGATCGGCGGCAAGGCGTTTGAGGCCAGCGGCGCCGCGCTGGAGCCCTATGGCCGGGCTGCCTGCCTGTCGGCAGCAGCCTGTTATTCAGTCAGCTCAATCCTGACCCGGCGGCTGCCACCGGTGGATCCGCTGGGGCTGGCTGCAATTTTCCTGGTGATCGGCTGCTTCATCATCTTCCCGGCGGCGTGGCTCACCGAAGGCCCGCCAGTGATGCCGGACAATCGGACTTTGCTGATTGCCGCCGTCCTCGGCCTGATCCCCACCGCCGCTGCCAACCTTCTGCGGGTCATTGTCGTACGGGAAGCGGGGCCGACCTTCATGACTTTGACCAACTATCAGGTGCCGGTTTGGGCCGTGGTGCTGGGCGCCGTCTTCCTGGGCGAGGACCTGCCGACCTCGATGCTGCTTGCAATGGTGATGATCCTAGGCGGCCTCGGCCTCAGTCAATTCGGCAAGCTGAGCCGTCTGTTCGGCAGAGGCGGCTGAGTACCCCAGCCTCATTCCGCGACGGCAGCCTCGACCGCAGCGACCACGCTGTCAACAGCCAGCGCCATCAGCCCGGCATCCTCGCTCTCCGCCATCACCCGCACCAGCGGCTCGGTGCCGGATTTGCGGATCAATAGACGTCCCTGACCGGTCAATGCTCTCTCAGCGGCGGCAATGGCCTCTTGCACCCGGGTATCCTCCAGCGGCGCCTGGCCAGCTTGGAAGCGCACGTTGCGCAGCCGTTGCGGCACAGTCTGAAACTGATGCGCCAGCTCTGAAGCCTTCTTGCCGGTCTGCACCATTTCCGCCAGAAAATGCAGCCCCGCCATCAGCCCGTCGCCGGTGGTGGCATAATCGCTCATCACGATATGGCCCGACTGTTCGCCGCCGAGATTGAAGCCGCCCTCACGCATCCGCTCCACCACATAGCGGTCGCCGACGGCTGTGCGCTCCAGGCCCAGACCCTTGCTTTCCAAGTGCCGTTCCAGTCCGAGGTTCGACATCACCGTCGCCACCAGCGCGCCGCCTGCCAGCTGGCCCTGCTCCGCCCAGCGGGTGGCCAGCAAGGCCATCAGCTGATCGCCATCGGCCACCGTGCCGGTTTCGTCGATCACGATCACCCGGTCAGCATCGCCATCCAGGCAAATGCCGACATGGGCGCCATGCGCCACAACCGCTTCAGCTGCAGTTTGCGGCTGGGTCGAGCCGCAGCCGCGATTGATGTTCAATCCGTCCGGCGAGACGCCAACCGGAATGACCTCGGCGCCCAGCTCCCACAGGACTTCGGGCGCTGCGCGGTGGGCCGCGCCGTTGGCGCAGTCAATCACCACCTTCAGTCCGTTCAGGCCAAGATTGCGCGGCAGCGAGCTTTTGACCCGCTCACCGTAACGGAAACGGGCATCGTCGATCCGTTTGGCACGGCCGATATTGGCCGCCTGCGCGGGTTCGACCCCCGCATCGATAAGGGCTTCGATCTCCATCTCGGCGCTGTCCGACAGTTTGAATCCGTCCGGGCCGAAGAACTTGATGCCGTTATCTTCGGAAGGGTTGTGGCTGGCCGAGATCATCACCCCCAGATCCGCCCGCATCGAGCGCGTCATCAGCCCCACCGCAGGCGTCGGCACCGGCCCCAGCAGCAGCACGTTCATGCCGGTTGAGGTCAGCCCCGCCGTCAGTGCGTTTTCAAACATATAGCCGGACAGGCGGGTATCCTTGCCGATCACCACCCGGTGCACCCCGGAGCCGTCGCGCCGGAAGTACCGCCCGACAGCCGCGCCGATACGCAGCGCCATCTCGGCGGTCATGGGATGAGTATTGGCAGTGCCGCGCACGCCATCAGTGCCAAAAAGCTTTCGCATTATGCTATTCCTGCCCAAAAAGGCCTTACCGGACCGCCTGCCAAAGGCGCAGCGCCTGAACCGTCTCGGCCACGTCATGCACGCGCAGGAATTGCACGCCTTGCGCCAGGGCCGCAAGCCCTACTGCAATTGAGCCCGGCGCACGGGCATCAGCGCGCGGCTCCTTGCCGATCTTGCCGATGAACCCCTTGCGGGACACGCCCAGCAAGATAGGGCAGCCAAGCCCGTGGAACAGGCTGAGATTACGCAAAAGCGTCAGATTATGCGCCTGCGATTTGCCAAAGCCGATGCCGGGATCAATCACGATCTGTTCGCGGACCACGCCGATGGCTTCCAGCCGGTCGATCTGATCGCTCAGGAAGTCATAGACGTCCAGCAGCACGTTGGCGTAATGCGGATCATCCTGCATGGTGGCGGGGTCGCCCTGGGCATGCATGATGCAGACCGGCACGCTGGCCTGGGCCGCAAGCGGCGCCAGCGCCGGATCGAACGTGAAGCCCGAGACGTCGTTCAGCAGATTGGCTCCCGCCTCCAGCGCCTCCATGCCCACGGTGGCCTTGCGGGTATCGATGGATACCGGCACCGGACTGGCCGCGCGGATCGCCGCGATCACCGGTGCTGTGCGGTCAATTTCCTCGGCCTCGGACACCTCTTCGGCGCCCGGCCGGGTGGATTCGCCGCCCACATCGATGATGGTGGCGCCCTCCTCCACCATCCGCAGCGCCGCGGCCTTGCCGGCTTCGACACCGGAATGCCGGCCACCGTCCGAAAAACTGTCCGGGGTCGTATTGAGGATGCCCATGATTTGCGGCTGGGTCATATCCAGCCCGGCAATCGACGCACGCCGCGCGCTTAAGCGGCGGCGTTCCTTTTCAGGCACCAGCCCTGCCGGAGCGATCCGCGGCGGTGCGTCGCGGCTCAGGATTTCAACCTCGGTAAACCACAGGGCACTGCCTGCCAGCGGGACCGCACCTTCGGGGCGCGCCTCGCCATGCTGAACCAATGGCCGGTAATATATCACAGTTGTGTTTGCTCCACGCTGACGGCCCGTAAGGGGACACCGGGATTATCAGGCAAATCCCCGCCAAGCACAATCATTTCGCCCGCCTCAAAAGTCGCCGCAAACCAGGCCGCCAGCGCAACCGAGTTCGACGGCGGCGCCGAAGGGCCATCCACCGCGTCCAGCACGATCTTGGAAGGCGCCCAGACGCAAATCTGGCCGTTCTTCATCGCCCAGTCCAGCTCGGTCCGGGTCGAGACCACCACGCAACGGTCATCCTTGGCCGCAAGGCGCCAAGCATTCTGTTCGATTGCCAGCAAATCGATCCGGCGCTGGGTCCATTTGTGGCCGGTGGTGGGAACTTCCAGCAGGTGGGCGCCAACGCACAGGATCAGCGGCCGCTGGCGGCATTCCATCTGGTCGATCCAGGCGGTCAGGTTGCCGCTGTCGATCGCGTCGTTCGAGAGATACATCAGCCGCGGATGCGGGCGCTCTTCTTCATCCACCGGATGGGTGATCTGGTCCTTGGAACGCACCACTTCGACGCCCAGCGCGCCAGGGCCGCGGTCCAGCTTCTCGATCCGCACAAAGGCGCGCACCGCCTGATGCTCGAGCAGGATCCGCTCAGCCACGCGTTCGGCCAGGGTTTCCAGCAGGTTCAGCCGTTCGGCCGCCAGCTCATGCGCGATGGCCTCGGACACTTTGTCATAAGACAGGATCCGGTCGACATCGTCATCCAGATCCTTCGGCAGCGGCGAGATTTCCACCACCACATTGAAACAGATCCGCTGAGTGGTGCCGCGCTCGGCCTGAAAGGCGCCGATCTCTACCTCGACCGTGTGGTCCCGCAGGGAAATGCGGTCCAGCGGCCCCGGTGCGGCAGTGGCCACAGAACGCTCGGACGGGTGCGCAAAGGCAAGGCGGATTTCAGAGGGCATGGGAAAACGGGCCTTTGGCTGGCAGTGTCAGGTGATGGGACCCAACAATAGTATTTCAGCGCCGTCATAACAGGCCCGCAAACGCCACGCCAGTGGCTGAAAGCGGCACCGGCGTGCCGCCTTCAGGCGGTCAGTTGCTCAGCGCCGTCCGGTAACGTTCGTCCCGGTAGAACAGGTGAACACCAATGCGCGTTGTGTTTGTGAAGGTGCGGCTCCAGCGCGGCCTGACCGCGGTGGTATGATAGTAGGTCGCGCCGCCGGTCAGCTCTGACTTCAGCCCGTCCAGCGCGGCACGCGCCACTTTGGCAACGCGCTGATACGCCTTCTTTTCGTTGATCACTTCCTTGTGGCCATCGCAGGTGTAGGTGAACTGGCACTGGTACTTGCGTCCGGTTCCCTGCTTGATCACACCGCAAAGCGAATTCGGGAATTGCGCGCTCTTGACCCGGTTCAGGATCACTTCGGCCACTGCGAACTGTCCTTTGACAGTTTCGCCGCGGGCCTCGAAATACAGCGCTTCGGCCAGACAGGCGAATTGCTCACCGCCGGCAGCTTTTGGCTGCGCATCCAGCCAGGCCTTGCTGTATTCGATCTGCGGCCGTGCCTTGCGGCTCTTGAACGCGTTGTTGCGGATTCCGAAAAACCCGCTGAACTTCCGCGCCGGCACTGCACTCAAACTGGCTTGTTCACGCTCGATCAGCGTACCCAGACCGGTTTCGGCAGCAACACTCTTACCCATCGTGATGGTGGCAGCCATCACGGCAATCATAGTCAACAATTTCATTCAGGGTTCCCCCGTCCTAGCAGCTTGTGCCCGGTTCCCCCAGCACATGCGGTCGCATCCCTTAAGGGAAAAGACCCGAAACGTCCAGCGTTCGGGCAACAACCGCACTGATGGGGAACACACTCACACCGCCGGTCTCACACCGGCGGCTGCTGGATGGCCCAGTTTTTCTTAATATTTTGTGTATGTTGGCGCCGTCTGTCCGGTCTTTCCGGAAATTGCCAGCTGGGCTGCGGCCAAACGCGCAACCGGCACCCGGAAGGGAGAACACGAAACGTAATCAAAGCCCGCATCACGGCAAAAGGCAATTGATTCGGGGTTGCCGCCGTGCTCGCCGCAGATTGAAAGAGTGATCTCCCCGTTTTCCGCCCGGCCGCGCTGCACACCCAGTTTCAGCAGCTCCCCCACCCCGTCAGTGTCCAGCACATGGAACGGATCCTCGGGAAACACCCCCTGGTTCACATAGTCCGACATGAACCGCCCGGCATCGTCGCGCGACAGGCCATAGGTCATCTGGGTGAGGTCATTGGTGCCAAAGCTGAGGAACGCGGTATGCGGTGAAATCTCGCCCGCCCTGAGTGCTGCCCGCGGCGTTTCCACCATCACCCCCAGCCGGTAGGTGAAATCCTCGCCGCGCTCCGATTTCACCGCCGCGGCCACCGCATCGATGCGGGCCTTGACCAGTTCCACCTCGCGCTTGGCCGAGACCAGCGGGATCATGATCTCAGGCACCACAGGCTCGCCCCATTTCGAGGCTTCCAGGGTGGCTTCAAAGATCGCCCGCGCCTGCATGTCGTAGATTTCCGGAACCGTGACCCCCAGCCGCACACCGCGCAGGCCCAGCATAGGGTTGTATTCGCCCATTTCCTCGACCCGGCGGGTGACATCGCTGACCGGAATGCCCAGTGCCTCGGACAGCTCCCGCTGACCGGTCCTGGTGGCAGGCAGGAACTCATGCAACGGCGGGTCGAACAGGCGGATGCAGACCGGCATCCCCTCCATGATCCGGAACAGTTCGCGGAAGTCGTCACGCTGCATCGGCAGCAGCCGCTCCAGCACCGCTTCGCGCCCCGACGGCGTCTCTGCAAAGATCATCTCGCGCATCACCGTCAGGCGGCCGGGTTCAAAGAACATGTGCTCCGTCCGGCAGAGACCAATACCCTGCGCATTGAATTTTCGTGCCGTTTCAGCATCTTCCGGCGTATCGGCATTGGCGCGGATGCCAATGTCGCGGGCATCGTCCGCCCAAGTCAGCAAGGTTTGCAGCGCCCCGTCCTGAGCCGCCTCCAGCATCGCCGGCTGGCCCGCCAGCACATGGCCGCTGCTGCCGTCGATAGTGATGATGTCACCGGCCCGGAATACCCGGCCATCGGCAGCCTCAAGCATTTTGCGCTTGCTGTCGAACTTCATGTTCAAAGCCCCGACTATACACGGCAGCCCCAGCCCGCGGCCGATCACCGCCGCATGGCTGGTCATGCCGCCCTTTTCGGTCAGAACCCCAGCGGCGGCATGCATCCCGCGCACATCTTCGGGAGACGTTTCCCGGCGCACCAGAATACAGGGCTCCCCGCGGGACGCGCTTGCCTGCGCCCCGGCCGCAGTAAAGACCAGCTTGCCAGTGGCCGCGCCTGGGCTGGCGGCAATGCCGCGGCCGATCACGTCACGTTCCGCATCCGGCGCCACCTGGCGGTGCAGCATCTCGTTCAGGATATGCGCATCCACCCGCATCAGCGCCTCTTCCTGCGGGATGATGCCGTCTTCGGCCAGCGCCACAGCGATCCGCACCGCAGCCTGCGCCGAACGCGCCACCCGCACCCCGTCCAGGATATGCACGCGGCCGCTTTCCACGACAAACTCCAGCTGCATTTCCTCACGCAGCTTCTTACGCATCAGCGCCGCGTGGGATTGCAGGTTCTCAAAGGCCTCCGGCGCCAGTTCTTCCAGCGACAACCCGCGCGTGTCCTTGGCCAGATACAGCGCTTTGGCCCCCGCCCCAAGCGCGTCACGCCCCTGGCTCTGACTCAGATAGCGGCCGGTCAGCTGCGGGCAGCCGGTGGTTGAATTCACCAGTTGCAGCACGCCGGAGCCGCATTCGCCCTGACCGACGCCGGGGATCATTTCCTGCACCACCAGCCCCAGCCCCGCATCTGCAGGCGCGCCCTTGGCCTGGCGCAGAATCCGCGCCGAGGTGCCTTCCCAGGCCCGCGCCATCGACCGCAGCACCGCCGCCAGCTGTTCGCCCGGATCCTGCGGGAACGGTTCGTCGGTTTCCGCCTCATAGGCATGCAGAATCTCGCTCAGCGCATCCGGGCCGCCGTCTTCAACGTCGTCGAACACATCCGGATCCAGCCGCGCCACATGCACCGCGTAGGATTGCACGAACCGCAGATACAGCGCCGCCGCGGCCTGCCGCCCCAGGCTGTCGCACAGGTCCACATAGCGCGCGTCGTTCATGCCGATATTCAGGATCGCGCCCGGCCCGCCCCAGTCGGGGTCTTCCGAAGATGGGCGCACGCACAGCAGTGCCTCCGGATCGAATTCGCTCAGCACCGCTGTCAGGTCCGGCATCTGGCCTTCGGCAATGGAATGCACCGCGTCAAAAGACAGCGCCACCGTGCGCGGAACAGGCAGGTCCAGCCGCTCCAGCCGTTGCAGGCACTTCGCCCGCCCGCCATGGGTGGCGGTGGCAATCGGTGCGGTCGCGGTGATGAGGGAAGCCGGCGGGGTCTGTTCAAAATCTTTCTGCACTGCAGCACGTCTCCTTTGAAAGTCACCATAAGGGGAAGACGCGATGGCGCAAGGGTCTTGTAACGGGGCAGTGACGGCTGAAGGCCTCGAGGCAAAGAAAACCGGCCTTCCCTAACGGAAAGGCCGGGGCCTCCGGCGGAGGTATTTGGAACCAGAAAGAAGCGGCGGGGCTATTGGCCCGCGGTTTCAGCCTTCGACTTTGGTGAGGTCCGCAACCTGGCCGCAAACCTGGCGGATCTGGCTGAGGAGGTTCAGCCGGTTGCGGCGGACGATATCGCTATCCGCATTCACCTGCACTGCCTCGAAAAAAGCATCGATCGGCGCGCGCAGGGCGGCCATGCCCCGCATGGCAGCCGCGAAATCTTCGGCCTCGATGGCCGGAGAGATCGCCGCCCCGCCGGCCTCCAGCGCATCGAACAGCGCGGTCTCGGTTGCGTCCTCGGCAAACTTGCGGTCTGCGCCATAGGAGTATTCGACACCGTCCTTTTCCTCAGCCTGGGACAGGATGTTGTTGGCGCGTTTGAAGCCCTGCAGAAGGTTAGTGCCGTCCTCGGTCTTCATAAAGTCCTCAAGCGCGCGGGCCCGTTTGACCAGCAGCGTCAGGTCGTCATTGCCGTCCATCGCGATACAGGCATCGATCACGTCATGGCGGATGCCCTGATCGCGCAGGAAGACCTTGAGGCGGTCGTGGAAGAAGGAGAGGAGGTCAATCGAAGTATCCGGAACAGATGCGACTGCGTTCTTCAACAGAAGCGCTTGGCTTTCTTCTCCACGGACATTGTCAAAATAGGCGCGCACATCGCGGATTGTGGCTCCATAGACACCGTGTTCTGCAATCTCCTCAAGAAGGTCTTGCAGGCCGGTTTTTTCTTGGCCGCCAACGCTATCTTCTTCAGAGTTTACCTTCTGACGCAGCAATCCAAGATCAGAAAAGCGCTCGAGAGCAACCCGCACATCATTTTCCAGCACCAACCGGATCACCCCCAGCGCAGCGCGACGCAGGGCAAAGGGGTCTTTCGACCCCGTAGGCTTTTCATCAATCGCCCAGAAGCCGGTCAGCGTGTCCAGTTTGTCGGCCAGCGCCACGGCAACCGAAACCTTCTCGGACGGCACATCATCCGACGGCCCCAGCGGCGAGTAATGCTGTTCGCAGGCGTTGGCGACTTCCTGCGGTAGCCCTGCGGCCTCGGCGTAGTAGCGGCCCATCAGGCCCTGCAGCTCGGGAAACTCATAAACCATCTCGGAGCTGAGATCGGCCTTCGCCACCCGTGCCGCCTGCTCTGCCAGACCGGCATCGGCACCGACAACCGGCGCAATCTCGCGCGCCAGCGCGGCGATACGGTCAATCCGCGCGGCTTGTGTGCCCAGTTTGTTGTGGAAGGTCACGTTGGAGAGGTTCTCCACCCAAGCGCTCATGCCCGCTTCGGATTTGGCGGTGCGCAGGTCGTTTTCCCAGAAGAACTTGGCGTCGGCCAGACGCGCCGACAGCACCTTCTGGTTGCCCGCCAGGATGGTGGCGCCATTATCCGCGGTCTCGCGGTTGGCCACGGTGACGAATTTCTCAATCCGGCCGGTCTTGGGGTTCCTGACCGAGAAGAACTTCTGGTGCTCGCGCATGCTGGTCTGCAGCACCTCCGGCGGCAGTTCCAGGAACTCGGCGTCAATGGCGCCCATCAGCACCACCGGCCATTCGACCAGGCCGGCAACCTCGGCCAGCAGGCCCTTGTCCTCAACCACATCCAGACCGGACGCAAAGGCCTGATTGGTGGCCTCCTGCCAGATCGCCTCGGCGCGTTCGCGCGGGTCCAGCACCACATGCGCGCGCTTCAGCTTTGCAGCATAGTCGTCAAACCCGGTGACCGTGATCTCCTCCGGCGCCATGAAGCGGTGGCCGCGGGTGGTGTTGCCCGATTTGATGCCGTCGATGTCCAGATCCACCACGGATACGCCTGCCTCATCCGACAGGATGCAGAGGATCGAATGCAGGGGGCGCACCCAGCGCAAGGAGCCTTCGCCCCAGCGCATGGATTTGGGCCAGGGGAAGTTACGGATGGTATCTTCCAGCACTTCGGCGATGATCTCTGCCGCTGCACGCCCCGGCTTTTCGATCAGGGCGAAATAGACCGCACCTTTGGGGGTGTCGCGCTCTTCCAGCTGATCACGGGTCAGGCCGGCCCCGCGCAGGAAGCCGTCAATCGCCTTGTCGGGTGCGCCGACCTTGGGGCCTTTGCGCTCTTCGCGGATGGTGGGGCTTTCTGCCAGCAGGCCATCCACCGCCAGCGTCAGGCGGCGCGGCGTCGACAGGGCTGCGGCACCGGCATAGGTCAGACCCGCCTCGACCAGGCCATCGGTCACGCGTTTCTTCAGATCCTCAGCCGCACGCGCCTGCATGCGGGCCGGGATTTCTTCGGAAAAGAGTTCAATCAGCAGATCGGGCATCGGGGGTCCTCAGAAATTCACAATCGCCTGAATGACGATGGCATTGGCGATATCAACAAAAAAGGCGGATACAAGGGGGAGCACAACAAAGGCAATAGGCGACGGCCCGTAGCGTTTGGTCACAGCGGTCATATTGGCAATGGCCGTGGGGGTCGCGCCCAGCGCAAAGCCGCCGAACCCGGCGGCCAGCACCGCAGCCCGGTAGCCGCGGCCCAGCAGCGGGAACAGAACAAACAGCACAAAGGCCACAGTGAACAGCGTCTGTGCCAGCATGATGACAGCAATGGCCGGTCCCAGCCCCGCGATGGTCCACAGCTGCAGGGCCATCAGCGACAGGGCCAGAAAGGCGCCCAGCGAGAACTCCGAGATCAGAGCCAGCGCCGGGGTGCGGGCCACAGGATCCGCAGTGGGCGCAATCAGGCTGCGCAGGTTGGCCAGCAGAATGCCCGCGATCAAGCAGGGCACAAACAGCGGCAGTTTCACCCCCGCAGCATCAAGCCCGAGAGAGGCAGTGTATCCCAGAATGATCGCCAGGTTCAGGTACAGCATCACCCGCATCAGATCGAGATGGCCGACGCTTGCCGTCTCAGCCTCGTCATGCGCCAGCCCGACGGTCTGTTCTTCTTCCGGACGCGCAGGCGTAAGCCCATGGCGGTTGATCAGGTGCCGGGCAACCGGCCCGCCCACGAGTGCTGCCAGAACCAGGCCAAGGGTAGCCACCGCCACGCCCAATTCAGCGGCACCGTCCAGCCCTGCAGCGGAAGCCACATCGGGCGCCCAGGCGATGGCCGTCCCATGCCCGCCAATCAGCGCCGCGGAACCGAACAGGACACCTGCCTGAACCGGATAGCCGAACATCACGGCTCCGGCCGCACCGATCACGTTCTGGGCCAGAATGGCTAGCAGGGTCAGCACCAGCAGGATAAGCAGCGGCCTGCCGCCGGCCACCAGGTCGGAAAGCCGCGCGTTGAGGCCGATACCGGCGAAAAACAGCACCAGCAGGTAGTCGCGGCTCTGCATCTCGAACTCGATTTGCAGACCTGTCAGGCTGTAGACCAGCAGCACCGCAACCGAGGCGGCCAGCCCGCCAGTCACCGGTTCCGGGATATTGAACCGGCGCAGCACAGCAACCTTGGCATTCAGGCGTGCGCCCAGCAGAAAGACCGCAAACCCCAGTGTTACCGAGATGAAATCAGGTATGGCTATATGCGTTTCCATGTCCTGCGCGGTCTGCGCCTCTCAATGTTCCGGTTATTCGCCCGGCTCGGGCCGGGCCGGGCATTCCTCGCCCACCACGGTGCCGTCATAGGCTTTCTGGCCGCATTTGTTCAGCTCGTGCCAGGCATAGCCGCGGCCCTCGTCGGTGACGGCAACCACCCGGTCGACACCGAATGAGATGTTCTTGACCGACAGAAAGGATTTGGCCGAGCCATTGGCCAGCTGTTCGCCGATGGCAGCCGCGTCAAAACACTCGAACCAGCCCGGCGCGTTGCGCGGTTCCAGCTTGTCCGTCAGAGTGAAAACCTGCGCCAGCTCATCCGGTGTCACTTTGGTGCGGAAACAAGCTCGGTAGCGGATCGGCGAGCTATCGGCGTCAATCGCCTCAAACTTGGAATAGGCAATCGGCTGCCCTTCGCCGCCATTCAGCGGCACCAGCACTACGTCGCGGCCCGGCTGCAGCTCGACGTTGTCGTAGAACCCGTAGATCTGCAGATAATACATCGCTCCGCCGGCGGCGAGCGCCGACAGGATCAGGATCAGAGCAAGAACTTTCCCCATACCGTGCTTTCCCCGCTCAGGCCGCGTTCCCGGCGGTAAAACCGCCGGCCTCGGTCAGCACAAAAGCGTCGGCGCATTGCTTGGCCAGCGCCCGGACCCGGCCGATATAGGCCTGGCGCTCGGTGACGGAAATCACCCCGCGCGCATCCAGCAGGTTGAAGATGTGGCTGGCCTTGATGCACTGGTCATAGGCGGGATGCGCCATGATGATGCGCTTGCCGGTCTTCGGGTCCTGATGCTCCTGCGCCAGAATGGCGGCGCATTCGGCTTCGGCTTCTTCGAAATGGCGCAGCAGAACTTCGGTGTTGGCCACGTCAAAGTTCCAGCGGGCGTATTCCTCCTCGGTCTGCTTGAACACATCGCCATAGGTCAGCGGGATCAGCGCGCCCGGGTCGTTGTAGGGCATGTCCATCACGTGATCGACCCCCAGCACATACATCGCCAGACGCTCCAGACCATAAGTCAGCTCGCCCGATACCGGGTGGCAATCATGGCCGCCGACCTGCTGGAAATAGGTGAACTGCGAAACTTCCATGCCATCGCACCAGACTTCCCAGCCCAAGCCCCAGGCGCCCAGTGTCGGGCTTTCCCAGTCGTCCTCGACAAAGCGGATATCATGCATCGTCATATCGACACCGATGGCCTCAAGCGAGCCCAGATACAGCGCCTGCAGGTTCGGCGGCGAGGGTTTGATCAGCACCTGGTACTGGTAGTAGTGCTGCAGCCGGTTCGGGTTTTCACCATAACGCCCGTCAGTCGGGCGGCGCGAGGACTGCACATAGGCTGCTGCCCAGGCCTTGGACCCCAGCGAGCGCAGTGTGGTCGCCGGGTGGAAGGTCCCGGCGCCAACTTCCATGTCATAGGGCTGCATCACCGCGCAGCCTTTGGCGGCCCAGTAATTCTGGAGCCTCAGGATAATCTCTTGGAAGGAGCGCGGCGCGCCGTTGGTCTGGGTCATCTCGTATCCCTTTAGGGGCATCTGGGGCAGCAATTGCGGGGATCTTCCTATGCAAGGCAATGGGCAGGGTCAACGCCCTCTGGCCTTTGCGCAGGGCCGCCAGGGCCTGCACCCTGCAGCGCATCGGCAACAAAAGTGCGGGAATGCGGCAACGGGGCGGGAATTCCCCCTGCGATGAGGAGTTCCCTTTGCCGTGTCAAAATGCTTAACCTCCGCGGCAAAGAATAAGAGATCTTCCGGGATACGAGGCCCACACATGAAAAAACTGTTTGCCGCTCTGGCGCTGCCGCTGATTGCGCTGGCCATTGCGTTCACCGCGCCTGTTTCGGCGCAAAGCAGCCGCGATGCGGTCTGGATCCAGATCGCGGCCCGCCCCTCCCTGCGCGAGGCCGAGGGCGAGGCCCGCACCTATGCGGCGCGCCTGCCCGATGTCTCCGGCTATGCGCTTGGCGGCGGCTGGTACGGTGTGGTTCTGGGCCCCTACGCCCGCGACGACGCTGAACGGGTGCTGCAGGTCTACCGCGCCGAGGGTCAGATCCCGCGCGACAGCTTCATCGCTTTCCGCCGCAACCTGCGCAACCAGTTCTACCCGGTGGCGGCAGATGCAACGGCTCCGGCGCAACCGGCACCTGCACCGGCGGCACCTGCGGCGGCGGATCCCGCGCCGCAGCAACAGGCCGCCGTGCAATCGACCCTGCCCGATGAAACCCCCGCCGAGGCGCGGCGCAGCGAACGCGCACTGTCGCGTGAGCAGCGGATGGAGCTGCAGGTCGCCCTTAAGGCAGCCGGGTTCTACAGCTCGTCCATCGACGGCGCCTTTGGCCGCGGCACCCGCGGCTCGATGAGCGACTGGCAAACGGCCCGCGGCTTTGAACCCACCGGCGTGCTGACCACCGCCCAGCGCCAGGTTCTGATGGATGAATACAACGCCCCGTTGATCTCGGTCGGCATGGCCCGCGTGGAAGATGCCAAAGCAGGCATCGCCCTGCGGATCCCTGCGGATGAGGTTGCGTTCGACCGTTATGAATCGCCCTTTGCCCACTACGCCGCCAAGGGCGATCTGGGCGCCGAGGTGCTGCTGATCAGCCAGCCCGGTGACAAACGCACCCTGTTCGGCCTCTACGACATTATGCAGACGCTTGAAATCGTGCCGCTGGAGGGTCCGCGCCAGCGCGGCAAGGACAGCTTCACCATTGAAGGCCGCAACGACAGGATAGTCTCCTTCACCCAGGCCAGCCTGAAAAACGGCGAAGTAAAGGGCTTTACCCTGATCTGGCCGGCCGGCGACGAAGACCGCCGCGCCCGTGTCCTGGCGGCCATGCAGGCCAGCTTCACCCGCCTCGACGGCGTGCTGGATCCGGCCGAGGGCGGCGATGCGGTGCAGAACATCGACCTCGTTTCCGGCCTGGAGATCCGCAAGCCGAAACTGTCACGGTCCGGTTTCTTTGTAGATGGCGACGGCAGCGTACTGACCACCTCGGATGTGGTGTCCGGCTGTACCAGGATTACTCTGGATCACGGGTATCAAGCCGAAGTGGCGGCCAACAACACTGCAGACGGCATCGCCATTCTGCGCCCTGCCCAAGCGCTGGCGCCTGCCGCGGTTGCCGAACTCAGCGCCGCCTCGCCGCGGCTGCAGTCTGAGATCGCTGTTTCCGGCTTCTCTTACGAGGGCGTGCTGGGCGCACCGAGCCTGACCTGGGGCAAGGTCGCAGACGTCAAAAGCCTGGATGGCGACACCGGCGTTGCCCGGCTGGAGCTGGCAGCCCAGCCCGGCGATGCAGGCGGTCCGGTTCTGGACAGCACCGGGGCTGTTCTGGGGATGCTGCTGCCGCGCCGGATCGAGGGCAAGCAACTGCCCGAAGGCGTCAGCTTTGCCGTCAACGCCGAAGCCATCCGCAGCGCGCTGAACACCGCGGGCATGACCCCGGCAGCACAGAGCGCATCAGCAGGCAGCCTGCCCAATGCGGCGATGACCCGGCTGGCGTCCGGTATGACCGTGCTGGTCAGCTGCTGGGAGTGAGGTGCCGGGTCTTCACTGGCGTGAATGATCGAAACAGAAAAGCCGGCGCGAAGCTTCGCGTCGGCTTTTTTGCGCTGGCTCTGACAGCCCGTGCGGAAATCAAACGAAATTCTCCCGCCTGGCCACGGGCCTTGCAGGCCCTATGCCCGTTGGGCATAGCACCGTGCCAGAGCACGGTGCCGCGCCGCGCATTTGCGCGGCGCCCGGCCCAAACCCGCCAAGGGGGCTGGCGCAGCCAGGCACCTGCGGGCGCGGCAGCCGCGCCATGCTCTGCCGCAGCGGCTTCAATAGGGGTGTATGCGGCCGTCCCAGGTGTGAAAACAGCCGGTGGTATCCAGGTTCAGCACCGCGAACTCGTTGATCAGCCCGGCGACTGACTCTTCCACCGTGATATCACCTTCATGACCGCCCATGTCCGTGCGCACCCAGCCGGGATGATAAATCCCCACAGAGATCCCTTCCGGCTGCAGATCCGTCGCCAGGTTTCGGCCGATATTCAGAGCCGCCGCCTTGGAGGCACGGTAGGCATAGCTGCCGCCCGGCGCCCGGGCCTGGCTGGCCATCTGCGACGACAGGATCGCAATCTTGGGTTCTTGTGCCAGCCGCAGATTGGGCAGCATCGCCTGCACCGTCAAAAACACGCCGGTCACATTGGCGGCCAATGTCTTGGCCCAGACCTCGGCTGAGTAGTCCTCAAGCCTCATCGCCTTGTCGATATAGACCCCGGCATTGCACACCAGCAGGTCCACTGGCCGGTTCTTGATCTGGGCCGCAAAGCGCGCCTGCTGGCCGGGGTCGGAGACATCCAGCTTGACGCCCGAGGAATGGTCGCGCGAGGTGCCTGTCACCTCATAGCCCGCCTCTTGCAGCCGTTTCACCAGCTCCTTGCCGATGCCGCGGCTGGTTCCTGTTACAACTGCATGCATTTTTGCTCTGCCCTTCAGTTAATTTTGCGCCCGGGGCGGAACGGCAGCGGCATTACCGGCACGCCTTCCTCGATCAGTTCCCGCGCATCTTCCAGCTTTGCCTCGCCATGGATCGCCCGCTCCGGCGCCTCGCCCAGGTGCATTGCCCGCGCTTCCTGAACAAAACTGCCGCCGACGTAATCCGAGTTTTCCTCAACCTTTTTGCGCAGATCGGCAATCGCCTGTTCGACCTCACCCGAAGGACCGCTCAGCAAGCCGGGACCTGCAGGGGGAGCCGCCGGGGCGGTTGACGGCACCGTAACAGGAGCGGTCGGCGCAATTGTCTGCGGTTCCGGTTCGCCGACGGCAGACACCGCCTTGCGTCCGGGGCGCACCCGAGGCGCCATGATGGCCTTCTCTACCCCGCTGCCGCCGCACACCGCACAGGATACCATCCCGGCCGCCGCCAGCTTGTCAAAAGCCGCAGCCGACTGAAACCAGCTGTCAAAGCTGTGGCCATCGGCGCATTTGAGGCTGTATTGAATCATGCTTTCCCTCTTAGCAGGAAGGGATGATTAAATCTCCCTGTCCGGCAAGTGCAAGAGGTCTGTTGTATCTACTGTGCCGCACCCATGTTCTGGAGCCGTTGCCGCAGCTTGGCGGCAAGCTCTTCCTGCGGCACATCGGCCTCAACCGCCAGCCGCCTGAGACCAAAATGCACATGCGCCATCTCGCGGTAATAGCCCGCAAAGACGTAATTCACCGCAGCCCCCGCCACGGCTCCGGCAATCGGCACGGCCTGGGCGGCCAGCTTTTGCCCCAGCACCGCACCCAGCTTTGGCGCCACCTGCGCAATCAGCTTGTGCAAGCCGCCCGGAAGACCCAGCCGGACCGAGACAAACCCTAGATCCGCGCCGTCATCCTCAGCCAAGGGACCAGCCGCCGCAAACACCTGTATACAATCAAAGGTCACACTTTCAGCCTCCGGATCGAACCCTTCCGCAGCAGCAGCGCCTTGAATGGTCCGAAGCAGAAACGCCGTAGTTGCAGGCAACTCCACCAAGGCCCCCGGCAAGCCCGCGGCGCCGCCCGCGGCACCCATGGCAGCGCTCACCACCCGGTCGACACCCGGTTTCTGGTCCGGCACCAGACGGCGCGACTGGCTGGCGCCCTTCATAGCCACTCTGAGGGCAGTCTCAGTGGCGCCTGTCAGACCGGCCCGCACCGGTTCCGGCAGCCGCTCCAGCAGGCTTTCGCCGCTGCCGCCCAGCCGGTTCAGCAAATCCACGCCAATACCGCCCGCCGCCCGGTGGCGCTGTGCCAGCGCATCAAGCTCAGCCTCAATATCCTGCGGTGCCATCTCCCGCGCGTTTGTCAGAACGTCTGCCACAAGCACCTCCTCTGCCCTTCTTAAAGATCGGCAGCCAAGGGCGGGAATTCAACCCTGCCAACGGCGCACCTGCCCCTGGATGCCATCCCAGGCCGCGTCTTGCAGCGCCAGCCCCAGCACCCGGTCCGGGTTGGTCGGCGGCGGCATTTCAACCCCGGAAAGCCTAGTGAAACCAAAGCGCCGGTAATAGGGCGCATCGCCCACCAGCATCACCCGTGCCCAGCCGGTTTCCGTCGCTTTGGCGACGCTGTCGCGAATCAAAGACCCCCCCAGCCCCTCACCCTGACGGGTCGGGTGCACCGCAACCGGCCCCAACAGCAGTGCAGGCGCAGTGCCGACCATAACCGGCCAATACCGGATGGCAGCGGCCAGGATGCCGTCACTATCGCGCGCGACCTCGCTCAACCCCGCAACCGGCGGGACCCCGTCGCGCAGCCGGTAAGACGACAGCGCCTCGCGGCCCGGTGCAAAGCACAGGTCATAAAGCGCCTCAACCTCCCACCGGTCGTCCGCCTGTTCCGCTCGCAATTCGATCACGCCGCCACGTCCCTGTTCCGGCCTCCGCATTCTTCCCCTGCAGGCTGGCATTCGGCCTAACACGGGCGTAAGCCTTGGGCAAACACCTAAGCCCCTGAAAACCCCAGAGCAGGAAGCAAGAATGTTCTACCGACCTGAGGACGGCCACGGCCTGCCCCACAACCCGTTCAACGCCATTGTCACGCCGCGGCCGATCGGCTGGATTTCATCTCGCTCGGCAGAAGGGGTGAACAACCTGGCGCCTTATTCCTTTTTCAACGCGGTCGCCTACAGCCCGCCGCAGGTCATGTTTGCCTCCACCAGCAGCAAGCCGGACCAGGAAGGCACCAAGGACAGTGTGGCCAATATCGAGGCAACCGGCGCGTTCTGTGTCAATGTGGTGTCTTACGCGCTGCGCGATGCGATGAACGCCAGCTCCGGCGCGCTGCCCAAAGAGACGGACGAGTTCGCCCACGCAGGGCTTGAAGCCGTGGAATGCGAAACCATCGCCTGCCCACGCGTGGCCGTTGCCCCCGCCGCGCTGGAATGCAAACTCACCCAAATCGTCACCCTGCCGGGCGAGGCCAACAAGGTGGTTTTCGGCGAAGTCACCGGCGTGCATCTGCGCGACGATTGCCTGCGCGACGGCGCCTTCGACGTGACCGCGTTTCAGCCGCTGGCCCGTCTCGGATATCGCGACTATTCGGTGGTGCGCGACCTGTTTTCCCTGTCCCGCCCCGGCGAGTGAGGTCCCCGATGCCGCTTCCTGATCCCCGCAAACGCAATCCGATCATCCTGCCGGATGGCACCCCGCACGCGGGCACCGTGATGCTCGCCCAGGTGCTGGACCATCCCAACATTCAGGCGGGCGCCTACAGCTACGCCTCCGATTTCGACCCGCCGCAGAACTGGGCGCAGCACCTGGCGCCCTACCTGTTCCCCGGCGCCCGCGAGCGGCTGCAAATCGGCCGCTTCTGCCAGATCGCACACGGGGTGCGCTTCATTACCGCTTCGGCCAACCACGCCCAGGACGGGCTCAGCTGCTATCCCTTCCCGGTGTTCGACCCTGCGCAAATGGCGGGCTACCAGCCCGACACCCGCGACACGGTGATCGGCAATGACGTCTGGATCGGCTACAACGCGCTGATCCTGCCAGGTGCGCGCATCGGCGACGGCGCCATCATCGGCGCAGGCGCCGTGGTGCGCGGCTCCCTCCCGCCTTATGCCATCGTCACCGGCAACCCCGGCACGGTGCAGAGCTTCCGTTTCTCCAAACCGCAGATCGTCCGCCTGCTCAGCCTCAAATGGTGGGATTGGCCACCCGAGCTGATCACCCGCGCCGAGCCCGCCCTGCTCGCAGGCGACCTCGACATGCTCGAAACCCTCGCCCCCGACTGAACCCCGCCCCAAGTATTTGCTGGTATGGTGAGCCAGAGCCCCTTTCAAACAAAAAAATCCCGCGGCTCGCAAGACCCGCGGGTTTCTCTTTCAAACGATCAGGCGTCAATGGCCGCCCAGGATCCCGGTCTTGACCGAGTAATCCACCGCAACCTCATAATCCGGATCGTCATCGCTATCGACCATCAGATGCCCCGCCTTGGTCAACAGCTGGTGGCAGTCGCGGCTGAGGTGCCGCAGGACCAGCGATTTGCCCTCGGCCTCATATTTGCCCGCCAGTGCTTCGATTGCCTGCAAGGCTGATTGGTCGACCACCCGGCTGCGGGCGAAGTCCACAATCACATGATCCGGATCCCCCGCCACATCGAACAGCTCGATGAACCCGTCGGTGGAGCCAAAGAACAGCGGCCCTTCGATCTCATAGACCTTGGCGCCCTTGTCGCTTTCGGACTCGCGGGTATAGGCGTGAATGCGGCGGGCATTGTTCCAAGCATAGGCCAGCGCCGAGACGATCACGCCCACAACCACCGCAATCGCCAGGTCGGTCATCACCGTCACCACGGTCACCAGCACAATCACAAAGGCGTCCATCAGCGGCACCTTGGTCATCACCTTGAAGCTGTTCCAGGCAAAGGTGCCGATCACCACCATGAACATCACCCCCACAAGGGCCGCCAGCGGGATCTGCTCGATCAGCGGCGAGGCCACGACGATGAACGCCAGCAGGAACAGCGCGGCAGTAATCCCCGCAATCCGGGTCCGCCCGCCCGATTTCACGTTGATCATCGACTGGCCGATCATCGCGCAGCCGCCCATGCCGCCAAAGAAACCGGTCACCACATTCGACGCGCCCTGCGCAATGCACTCCTGGCTGGCACCGCCGCGCTTGCCGGTGATCTCGCCCACCAGGTTCAGGGTCAGCAGGCTCTCGATCAGGCCAATCGCGGCCAGGATCACCGCATAGGGCAGAATGATCCACAGCGTCTCCAGCGTGAACGGTGCCAATGCGGTGCCATACAGCCCCTCACCAGTGCCAAACGGATTGTGGAAGGACGGGAACCCGCCCTTGATCGAGGCCATGTCGCCCACGGTCGGCACATTGATCCCAAAGGCAATCACCAGCGCCGCCACAATGCCGATCCCCGCCAGCGGTGCCGGAATGATCGAGGTGATCTTTGGCGTGCCCCAGATAATCAGCATAGTCAGCCCCACCAGCCCCAGCATCATCACCAACTGCGAGCTTGCCAGCCAGGCTTCGGTGTTCTCCGGGTCCTTGAACTGGGTCAGCTGCGCCAGGAAGATCACGATCGCCAGACCGTTCACAAACCCCAGCATCACCGGGTGCGGCACCAGGCGGATGAACTTGCCCCAATGCATCACCCCCGCGATGATCTGCAGGATCCCCATCAGGACCACAGTGGCAAACAGGTACTCAACCCCGTGCTGCGCCACCAGCGCCACCATCACCACCGCCAGCGCGCCCGTCGCGCCCGAGATCATCCCCGGCCGGCCGCCGAACACTGCGGTGATCAAGCCCACCATGAAGGCCGCATAAAGCCCCACCAGCGGATGCACCCCCGCAACAAAGGCAAAGGCCACGGCTTCGGGCACCAGCGCCAGCGCGACGGTGAGGCCCGACAGCAGCTCGGTGCGCACGCGGGCCACGGTAAAGCCCTCGTCCTGCATGATGGAGAGGTTGGGCGGGGAAATCTGCTTGGCCAGCAGGGCCATGGCGGCGCGTCTCATGAAGGTACCTGTGATCAAGGGAGGTTTGTTCGCTGCCCGCCCCTAGCGGAAATACGCACTTGGGGCAAGGGTACGGGGCATTTGCGCCGCCTGCCCGGCGGCAGGCGGATCCCTGCCTCACCTGCAGCGCCTGCAGCAGCTTTTAATCGCTTTGAGGGAACCGAAACCAGTGCAGGGCGTTTGTTCCTCGAGCGCTCACGAACACGAAACCTAGCAATCAGGAAGATAAGTCATGAAAAAGCTGCTACTTTCCACGGCGATAGCCGCCGTGACAACTTTCCCTGCCTTCGCATCCAGCACCACTGCCGAAGAAGCTGCCGAGGCAACCGCCGAACAGGGCGCAGAGGTGGCATCCGAAATCGAATCTGCGGCTGAAGAAACCGGCGAGGCGATCGCAGAAGGAGCAAGCGAGGCAGCATCGGAAGCCGAAGCTGCAGCCGAAGAAGCAGGCGATGCAGTAGCAGAAGAAGCAGGCGAAGCGGCCGCGGAAGCTGAAGCCGCAGCCGAAAATGCTGCTGATGCCGCTGCCGAAGCGGAGGCCTCCGGTTCTGCAGAAGCCGGGTCTTCTGACACTATGGCGGAAACCGGATCCACAGCCGCCATGCAGCCCCGCGCACCGGTCGAACGCGACGGTTATGCAACCGCGGAAGAGACCGACTTGACCGCCGAGACGCTGACGGGTGCAGCGGCCTATGACTCCAATGACGAGTGGATTGGTGAAGTGTCCGAACTGCTGCTGACCGATGCCGGCAAGGTGAAGGCCGCCGTTATCGACGTCGGCGGTTTCCTCGGCCTGGGCGAGAAGCCGGTTGAGCTGGAGCTGTCGAAGATCGACATCCTGCGTGCCGACGACGGCTCCGACCTTCGCGTTTACATCTCGATGACCGAAGACGAGCTGAAAGCCCTGCCCGACTACGAGGGCTGAGCCCGGGTTATACAAAACCGGAGAACCCGCCATATGGCGGGTTTTTCGTCTGTGCCTGCCGGACACCACCGCAACCGCGCCGCTGTCCGGAGTTGGCCATTTGGCTTTCCTGTGATTGAGGTTCAGCGCTGCGACGCCGCAAATAGGTCAGTTTTCCTGCCGCAATGTTTCGCGCGCGAAACATTTGGTCAAAAAGGCTGACGCTTAACTTTAGCGCTTGTTAAGATTTGGGCGTTCGCTTGGTCCCTCTCCAAGTGCTGCCCGCGCCGCAACGCTTGCCGGGCTTATACGGCGCGAATAGTTCCGCTGTTTCATCTTTTCAAAAACACTCCCGCCGGAGGCTTCCGCGCCATCGGCACACACCCGGTGTACAGGGGGTGCACACCTGTCGCCCCCTGTTGATCACCTTACTCTTGCCAAATCCGGCTTCGCTTGTGCATATCCAAGACAACAGCATCAGGAGGGCAGCACGTGACCGCAGCAGAACCCCGTGAAACCATGATTGCCGTGATCGGCGGCTCGGGTATTTATGAGATCGACGGGCTGGAAGGCGCCGAATGGGTCTCGGTCGAAACGCCTTGGGGGGCGCCATCGGATCAAATCCTGACCGGCTCCCTGGACGGGGTGAAAATGGCCTTCCTGCCCCGCCACGGCCGCGGCCATGTGCATTCCCCGACCGAAGTTCCCTACCGCGCCAATATCGACGCGCTGAAGCGGCTGGGAGTGACGGATGTGTTCTCGGTCTCCGCTTGCGGATCCTTCCGCGAGGAAATGGCACCGGGCGATTTTGTTGTTGTGGATCAATTCATTGACCGGACCTTCGCGCGCGAAAAGAGCTTCTTCGGGACCGGCTGCGTGGCCCATGTAAGCGTGGCGCACCCCACCTGCGAGCGGCTCTCGGACGCGGCCGAAGCAGCGGGAAAGGATGCCGGCATCAACATCCACCGCGGCGGCACTTATCTGTGCATGGAGGGGCCGCAGTTCTCCTCGATGGCGGAAAGCAAGATGTACCGCGAGCAATGGGGCTGCGATGTGATCGGCATGACCAACATGCCCGAAGCCAAGCTCGCCCGCGAGGCGGAGCTGTGTTACGCCTCCATTGCCATGGTCACCGATTACGACAGCTGGCATCCGGAGCACGGCGCGGTGGAAATCACTGATATCATTGCAACATTGCAGGGAAATTCCGCCAACGCCCGCGAACTGGTCCGCCGCCTGCCCGGTCTGCTGGGCCAGGATCGTGCGGAGTGCCCGCATGGCTGCGACAAAGCGCTGGAATTTGCCATCATGACAGCACCCGAGAAACGCGATCCAGCTCTGCTGGCCAAGCTGGAGGCTGTGGCGGGCCGGGTTCTGGGCTGATCCAAGGCTGCAACAGTTTTGAACTACCGGGGCGGTCTTTGCAGGGCCGCCTCTTTTCTTTGCCGGGCTGCGTCCCTTTATCGTTCAGCAGACCTTGCTTTGACGTTGCTGATTTCAGGACCTCTTTCATGCGCCTTCACGGATTGGACATCGCCCGCTTCCTTGCCTTTTGCGGCATGGTGCTGGTTAACTTTCGCATTGCGGCGCAGGTGGCGCCGGGAACCGATGCCGTATCTTTGCTCACCAACAGCCTGGAAGGCCGCGCTGCCGCGCTGTTTGTGGTGCTGGCAGGGATCGGGGTATCGCTGGGCAAGCCGGACCGGGCAACGATGTTCCGGCGCGCTGTGTTCCTGTTTGTGATCGGCCTCTTGAACCTGACCATATTCGACGCCGACATCCTGCACTTCTATGCGCTGTATTTCCTGGTGGCGCTGCCGTTCCTGACCGCCTCCAGCCGGACGCTGTTTTGGGCTGCTGCGGGCACGCTGGCGATCGGGCTGGCAGGGCTGCTGGTGCTGGATTACGAGGCGCATTGGAACTGGGATACACTGACCTACGCGGAGTTCTGGACGCTGGAAGGTTTTCTGCGCCATTCCTTCTTCAACGGCTGGCATCCAGTGTTTCCTTGGGCCGCTTTCCTGTTTCTGGGCATGCGGATCGGCCGTCTGGATCTGGCCAGCCGCCGGGTTCAGGCCCGCATGGTCCTCTGGGGCGCGGCAGCGGCACTGCTGGGCGCCCTGCCTGGGATGCTGCTGCAGGATCCGGAGCTGGCCGAACTCTTCGGCACCAGCGCCATTCCCCCTGGACCGTTCTACATTATCGCAGCCTCCGGCACCGCGGTTGCCGTGACCGGGCTGATGCTGGCTATCGGCCCGGCGCTGGACAAGGCTGGACTGGGTGAATGGCTGGCGGCGCCGGGACGGCAAGCGCTGAGCCTGTATGCGGCGCATATCCTGTTGGGAATGGGCACGCTGGAAGCCATGGGCCAGCTGGACGGTTCGCTCGGCACCTCCCAGATCTTCGGCTATTCGCTTGGCTTTTGCGCATTGTCGATGGTGCTGGTCTGGGTCTGGAACATCTTTGCGAATAACGGGCCGCTGGAAGCGCTGATGCGCTGGAGCACCCGCTTCCCCCGGTGACCTCTCCCCGCGCCGCTGCCCCGGCCCGCGGCCAGTTCCAGCAGGCCACGGGCGCCAGCCCCGAACCGCATTCTCGCGGTTCCCCCTTGCATGACAGCGCGGCATCGGCCAAACCGCCCAAGGCCTGGTAACGCTGCCGGGCTGCTGTCTCAGTTCCGCCAAGGGGAGCCAAGCCGATGCCCAAGAAGCCCGCCGTCAAGGATTACATCCGCACCATCGTTGATTTCCCGCATGAGGGGATCCTGTTCCGCGACGTGACCACGCTGTTTGCCGATCCGCGCGGGTTCCGCATGGCAATCGACCAGATGCTGCACCCCTATGCCGGCGAACGGATCGACAAAGTGGTGGGTCTTGAAGCACGCGGCTTTATCCTGGGCGGCGCGATAGCGCATCAGCTGAGCGTCGGCTTTGTGCCGGTCCGCAAGAAAGGCAAGCTGCCCGGCACCACCATCAGCGAAGAGTACAAGCTGGAATACGGCGAGGCGATTGTCGAAATCCACGACGACGCCATCAAGCCAGGCGAGAAGATTCTGGTGGTTGATGACCTCTTGGCCACCGGCGGCACTGCGGGCGCGGGCATCAAACTGATCGAGCGGCTGGGCGGCGAGATTGTCTCTTGCTCCTTCATCGTGGACCTGCCGGAACTGGGGGGCCGCAAGCTGTTGGAGAGCATGGGCATGGATGTGCATGTGCTGTGCGAGTTCGACGGCCTCTGATCACTGTAAGGACGGCGTCCGGTTCGGGGGCTCCCGCCGGTCAGATGCCCTTCTTGCGAACGGCCCTTCCCGTTGGGCATAGCCCTTTCCGGCCCGCAAGGGCCTGAAAGGGCACGCCGCGCGGATGCGGGAGATCTTGGGAATGCCCGGACGGGTCAGCCGGCCCTGAGCACCGCGCCAGGGTTCATGATGCCGTTGGGATCCAGTGCCTGCTTGATTGCCCGCATGGCCGCCAGCTTGGCCGGGTCGCCATAGCGTTCCAGGTCACCCGTTTTCATCCGCCCGACCCCGTGCTCAGCACTGAAAGAGCCGCCATAGGTATGAACCAGATCATGCACTGCCGTTTTCACTGCTTCACTCAGGTGCCTGAACTGGCCGCGGGACTGCCCCTTTGGCGGGAACACATTGTAATGCAGGTTGCCGTCACCCAGATGGCCAAAGCAGTTGATGCGGAAATCACCAAGGCCTGCGACCACCTCTCTGCCCTGTTCGATGAAGGCGGGAATATCCGAGATCGGCACTGAAATGTCGTGGCTGGAAACCGATCCGATTGCCTTGTTCGCCAGCGGAATATTCTCGCGCACCGCCCACAGCGCCTGCCGCTGGGATCCGGACTGGGCAATCACGCCATCCGCAACCAGCCCTGCCTTTTCGGCGGCTTCGAACAAATCTGCCAGAGCGTCCTCTGCAGCCACGCCCTGCGGCAATCCCAATTCGACCAGCACGCACCACTCGGGCGCCTCGGCAAACGGCTGGCGGATCTCCGGCAGAGCCTCCGCCAGAAACGCCAGACCTTGCCGGTGGATCAGTTCAAAAGCACTGACGGCCTCGCCGGCGTGATCGCGGGCCAGAGCCAGCAGCGCAATGGCAGCAGCAGGGTCATTCACCGTGAACAGCGCGGTTCCCTGCGTGACAGGGATCGGCGACAGTTTCAGCGCGGCGGCAGTGATCACCCCCAGCGTGCCCTCGGCTCCGATCAGCAGGTTTTTCAGGTCATAGCCCGTGTTGTCTTTGCGCAAACGCGACAACCCGTGCCAGATGTCTCCCGAGGGCAGCACCGCCTCCAACCCCAGGCAGAGATCGCGTGCATTGCCGTAGCGCAGCACGTTAACGCCGCCGGCATTGGTCGAGAGATTCCCGCCGATCCGGGCTGATCCCTCTGCCGCCAGCGACAGGGGAAACAGCCGCCCTGCCCCTTCCGCCGCGACCTGGACGTCCGCCAGAATGGCCCCTGCTTCAGCAATCAGGACATTTTCCTGCGGGTGAACGGACCGGATTGCCGCCATCCGTTCCAGCGACAGCACCAGCGGCGCCGGGCCGTCCGGCATTACCTGGCCGCCGACCAGGCTGGTGCCGCCGCCATAGGGCACAACCGACACCCGGGCGGCATTGGCCTCGCGGATCAGGATGGCGACATGCTCCACTGTCTGCGGCAAGGCCAGCACCCCTGCCTGCCCCTGATAGCGGCCGCGCGGCTCCTCCAGATAACGCGGCTCCGGCGGCCGCAGCACGCCTTCCGGCAGCAGGTTCGAGAGATGGTTGGCAAAGGCAGTATCTGCGGGGTTCAGCATCATGCCTTATCCATGCCGGAAGCGGCACGGGCTGGCAAGGCAGGTCACTCCTCTTCAGCTAAGTACTTCGGCTGCAGCACATGGACTGTCGGGCGGTTGGGCAGGCTGCGCAGGGAGACCGTAAGGGCGCTGTTACCGTCATTCACGACATCAAACTCAGGCCCGATCCGGGCCAGGAAGCGCTGCAGCGATGCGTCACTGAACCAATGCATCGGGATGATGACGGAAGAGCGCAGCCGCCCCAGCACCTCCAGCATCTGATCCAGCGGCAGCGTTATGCCGCCATCCACTGCCGCCATCACCACATCCAGCCGCCCCAGCGCCGCATATTGTTCCGGGGTCGGCACATGGTGGAGATGGCCGAGGTGGCCGATGCAGAGGCCGGCCGCCTCGAAAACGAAGATTGAGTTGCCTTGCGCTGCCACACCTCCGAACATGTTGCGGATGTCAGTGGAGACATTGCGGATCAGCATTTCGCCAAGGTCCAGATGGTGTTCTATCCCGCCCCCAAGCGGCCCCCAGCCCCGCAACACATGGGAAATGGCTGGATCGGGATGCGCCGTCCAGTGGGTTTCATGGGCGTGGTTCATGGTGACCACATCCGGGATCAGCGGCGCAGTGCCGGTGAAGCCCGTGAAATCGGTGACCACTTTCAGCCCGCCTTCGGTGCGCAGCAGAAAGGAGGCATGCGCGATATAGCGGATCTGCACGCTGTTCTGAGCAACAGGATCGTGCCAGGTGGCTTTGTGCAGATACTCCAGGCCCGGGGTTGCCCCGGCCAGTGCGATACAATGGCTTGCCCGCCGCTCCTGGGCCTGGAGGGCAGAGGTACAGAGGATCAGCCAAAAGAGACAGCAAAAGCCGCGCATGAAGCAGGTTCTAGGGCGCAAACCGCAGTTGTCAGCCCCCAGGGCGGAAAATCGCGCCGGGCGCGCTCCCGCCTGTTCCAGCAGAATTAATAATTCTGCCTCTCAGTTGGGCGTGGCGCCGGGCCTGCGGCCCGGCGCAGCCACGGCAGGCCGCGGAACTCTTTCCGGCCGAAAGGCCGGGTGGCACCGCACCGCAGGCCCGGCGCCACCCCCAACGGGAGCGGTGCATTTCAATGCACCAGCGACGGGCGGGAGCGCCCGGCTGCCTGTGCCCCTGCGATCAGGCCTGCCCGGCCAGTGTCTTGCCCCGCCGGTCGTGGCGCAGCGAAGCGTACAAAACATGGGTCCGCCACCGGCCGTTGATCTGAAGATAAGACTGAGCAACACCTTCGTATTTGAAGCCGGATTTTTCCAAGAGACCGCGGGAGGCTTCGTTTTCTGGCAGGCAGGCGGCCTCGATCCGGCTGAGATCCAGCTTGCTGAAGGCGTGATGCACCACCGCGCCGATCGCCTCGCGCATGTAGCCGTGGCGGGCAAAGGGCAACCCGGTCCAATACCCCAGCGTTCCCGCCTGGGCCGGTCCGCGGCGGATGTTGTCCAACGTGATCGCACCCGCCAGCATATTGTCGGACCGCCGGATCAGGAACAGCGGCAGCGCCGTGCCCCCAGCCACAGAACGCCGGGCCCAATAGACCCGGTTGGTGAACGACTTGCGGCTGAGGTGGTCCGCCGCCCAGCTCGGCTCCCAGGGCGTCAGATACGGCTGGCTTTGCAGCCGCAGCGCCGCCCAGCCGTGAAAATCCGCATGCACCGGCGGCCTGAGGGTCAGGCGTTCGGTTTCAATGCGGACCTTGCGGCGGTTCAGCAGCATCAGGCAGCGCGCCTCTCCTGCAGCCTCTCCAGCGCCGGGGCGTCTGCCACCGGGCCATAAAGCGCCAGGGCCGCCGGTGCGGAAACCGCCATTTCCTCGGCCATGCCGCGCACATCCTTGGTACTCACAGCCTCGATCCGTTCAACCGTGTTTTCCAGCGATGGCACCTTGCCCCAGATCTGCACCAGGCGGGCCAGACGTTCCGCCCGGTTCGACGGGCTTTCCAGCCCCATCAGCATCCCGGCCTTCATCTGGGCACGGGCGCGTTCCACCTCGGCCTCGGTCATGTCTTCTGCGGCGCGTTTCATCTCGTCGATGGTGATGCCTGCAAGCTCTTCCAGCTGCTCGCCTGAGGTGCCGGCATAGACCGTCATCGCGCCGGTATCGGCATAAGACCCGGCCTGGGCAAAGATCGTGTAGCACAGACCGCGTTTTTCACGCACTTCCTGGAACAGCCGCGAGGACATGCCGCCGCCAAGCGCGCTGGCATAGATCTGCGAGGTATACATCGACTGGTCGCGGTAGCTGGGGCCTTCGAACGCCAGCGCAAAATGCGCCTGCTCCAGGTCTTTGACCTGCCGCGCCTCGCCACCGGTGAATTTGGCGCCTTCGGCGGTGAAATCGGGCTTTGCCGCCATATGGCCGAACAGCCGCTCGGCGAGTTTCACCAGCACGTCGTGATCGACGGCACCTGCCGCCGCCAGGATCATCTGGCCGGGGCCATAATGCTCAGCCACAAAACCCTGCAGGTCTTCACGGCTGAAGCTGCTGACGCGCTCTGCCGGGCCCAGAATGGTGCGGCCCAGCGGCTGGCCGCGGTAGCTTTCCTCCTGCAGCCAGTCAAAGATCACATCGTCCGGTGTGTCCAGCGACTGGCCGATCTCCTGCAGGATCACCCCGCGCTCGACCTCGATCTCGCGCGCATCAAACACCGGGTTCAGCAGGATGTCCCCGATCACGTCCACCGCCAACGGCACATCGTCCTTGAGCACGCGGGCGTAATAGGCCGTCACCTCGCGCGAGGTGTAGGCGTTGATATAGCCGCCTACGTCCTCGATCTCTTCGGCGATCTGCAGGGCCGAACGGGTCTTGGTACCCTTGAAGGCCATGTGCTCCAGGAAATGGGCAATGCCGTTCTGCTCAAGCCGCTCGTGGCGGCCGCCGGCGTTGACCCAGATCCCGACCGCCGCGGATTCCAGCCCCGGCATATGCTCGGAGACGATGCGGAACCCGTTGGCGAGTGTGTGCTGCTGAACTGTCAATTCGCGATGTTCTTTCTGATGTGATCCTCAAGGGCCGCCAGATCACTGCTGATCCGGGTGACCCGCTCCGGCCTGTCATACAGGTCGTCCATGCGCGGGGGAAGAGGCGGATGAATGCCGCTGGCATCTTCCACCGCGGCCGGGAATTTCGCCGGATGGGCGGTGGCCAGCGTGATCATCGGCACATCCGCGGCGCGGTGCTCGTTCGCGACCTTCACGGCCACGGCACCATGCGGGCAGAGCAGCTCGCCCGAGGCCGCCAGTTCGGATTTGATTGTCGCAAGGGTCTCCTCCTCGGAGGTGCGGCCAGAGGCGTAACTCTCGGCCAGCGCCTGCATTGCACCTTGGGATACATCAAAGCCGCCGTTTTTCAGCTCATCCATCAGCAGCGCCACGGCCTTGCTGTCCTGACCGTAGGCGTAGAACAGGGCGCGTTCGAAATTCGACGACACCTGGATGTCCATCGACGGGCTGATTGAGGGCTGGGTATCGCCCTTGTAGTAACCCTGCCCTGACAGGCAGCGGTGCAGGATGTCGTTCTGGTTGGTGGCGACCACCAGCTGATCGATCGGCAGGCCCATCTGCTTGGCGATGAAACCTGCGAAGATGTCGCCGAAGTTGCCGGTGGGCACGGTGAAGCTCACCTTGCGGCCCGGTGCACCCAACGACACGGCAGAGGAGAAGTAGTAGACCACCTGCGCCAGCACCCGAGCGATGTTGATCGAGTTCACCCCGGCCAGTTTCACGGCATCGCGGAAATCGAAATCGTTGAACATGTCCTTCACACGGGCCTGGCAGTCGTCGAAGTCGCCATCGACGGCCAGCGCATGCACGTTGGCATCCTGTGGGGTGGTCATCTGGCGGCGCTGCACTTCCGACACGCGGCCATGAGGGTAGAGAATGAAGACATCGACGTTGCTGAGACCGCGGAAGGCTTCCATGGCGGCCGAGCCGGTATCGCCAGAGGTCGCGCCTGCAATGGTCACCCGGTCACCGCGGCGTTCGAGTGCGGTCTGGAACAGCTGGCCGATCAGCTGCATGGCGAAGTCCTTGAACGCCAGCGTCGGCCCGTGGAACAGCTCCAGCAGGAAGTGGTTCGGGGCCAGCTGCTTCAGCGGCGCGCGGGCGGCGTGGCCGAAGCCCTCGTAGGCGCGGGCGATGATGGCGCGGAATTCCTCGTCGGTGAAGCAATCGCCAAGGAAGGGGCGCATGACGCGAAACACGGTTTCCTCGTAGGTCAATCCCGCCAGAGCCGCGATCTCGTCCTGGGACATTTGCGGGATTTCCGCCGGAACATAAAGCCCGCCGTCGCGGGCGAGGCCGGTCAGCATCGCTTCTTCAAAGGTCAGCTCGGGCGCTTGGCCCCGGGTCGAGATATATTTCATCGCCTTCAGCTCTTCGGGTTGGGGCGGCTGCGCCGCAGGAAGTAGACGGTCATCGCGGCCCAGATAAAGGCCAGCGAAAACCAGGTGATCGCATATTGCAAGTGGTTGTTCGGGATGCCGGAAGTGCTGACCGGATCCGGACGTACCGGCGTATCATAGAAGGTTTGCTCTCGAAGCACGATGAGGACAGGCTCCGTTCCCAGAGCCTCAGCCATGGCTTCAACGTCCCGTGCGTACCAGATGTTATTCTCCAGATCCGGGGCGGGGGTGTAGCTGTCCACCTCATCCGGCCAATGAAGATTGCCAGTAACCTCGACCTTTTCGGGATGTCCCGCTGGCGGTTCCTCATCCACCGGAATCACCCCGCGGTCGAGCATGACATTGCGGCCATCCACCTCAAACGCTGAAACTATCCGGTAGCTCGGGCCAAAGGCTTGGTTTGAGATCAGGACACGAAGGTACTGATTGCCTACGTACCCTTTTGCCGAAACCGGCCAGTATCTGTCCGTTTCCGGATCGGGTTCGGTCGGCAGCACGCCAGTTTCCTCGGCCATCCGCGCTTCGATTGTGGCGAGGATGGCCTCCTTCCAGGCTTTGCGCTGAAGCTGCCAGGTGCCGAGGCCGATCAGAATGGCCAGGCCCGCGCCGCTGATGATCAACAGGAAGATGACACGCCGCATCCGGGCCGCTCCGCTTCAACAGTAAAGGCGCGCAGAGCGTGATGCCCTGCGCGCCTTGCTCATTAAGGTCTGTCTGCGGGTTTTGGAACCGCAAACATGTAACCATTACATTCCCGGGATCAAAAGCCCGAGGTGCCCCAGATGTAGACGGCAACAAACAGGAACAGCCAGACGACGTCCACGAAATGCCAGTACCAGGCCGCGGCCTCAAAGCCGACGTGCTGTTCGGGGGTGAAGTCGCCCTTCATCGCGCGGATCAGGCAGACGGTCAGGAAGATGGTGCCGATCACAACGTGGAAGCCGTGGAAACCGGTGGCCATGAAGAAATTCGAGTAAAACTCATCTTCGCCGAATTTCCAGCCTTCGTGCAGCAGGTGGTAGTATTCATAGCCCTGCAGAGCGGTGAAAGCGATGCCGAAAGCAATACCGATGGCCAGGCCCTGGACCAGTGCCTTGCGGTCGTTGTTATGCACCAGCGCGTGGTGTGCCCAAGTCACGGCACAGCCAGACAGCAGCAGCAGCAGCGTATTGATCAGCGGCAGGTGGAACGGATCGACGGCAACGATCTCCGGCGCGATGTACTCGGTGCCGATGTAGGTCTCCATCGGGTAGATGGCGTGTTTGAAGAACGACCAGAACCAGGCGAAGAAGAACATCACCTCGGACATCACAAACAGGATGAAGCCGTAACGCAGGCCGATGCGGACAACGGGTGTGTGGTCGCCGACTTTGCTTTCGGCAACAACTTCGGACCACCAGGCAAAGGCGGAGTAGAGAACTGCGACAAAGCCGATCCAGAAAGCCCAGGCAGTGATGCCCTTCATCCAGAAGACCGCGCCAACCAGCATGACAAAGGTGCCCAGCGATGCGGCCAGCGGCCAGATCGACGGCGGCAGAATATGATAATCGTGATTTTTAGCGTGCGCCATTCAAGTGTCCCTCACCAAAGCGGCCTAGTTCGTGGTTGAGCCTGCCCCGGTGTTATCCCCGGTGTCGAGGGCGGCATAGCCCTCGGGCAGATCGATTTCATGAAACGTGTACGAAAGCGTGATCGTATGCACGTATTTTGCGTCCCGGTCTTCAATGATTTCGGGATCGACAAAGAAGGTCACAGGCATCTGCACCCGCTCCCCCGGCTGAAGCACCTGCTCGGTAAAGCAGAAGCAGTCTATTTTTTCAAAGAACCCGCCGGCCTGATAAGGCGTCACATTATAGGACGCCTGCCCCGCAACGGGGCGGTCGGTCGGGTTGTAGGCCTCGTAAAAGGCCAATCCGGTTTCACCCAGCTTGATCTCCATCTCGCGCTGAGACGGTTTGAACTCCCACGGCATGCCGCGCTGTTTGGAGCCGTCAAAGCGCACCGTGATGGTCTGATCCAGAACAGTATCGGACCCGGCATTGGCCACCTGGGTGACGCCGCCGAACCCGGTGACCCGGCAGAACCAGTCATAAAACGGAACCGAAGCCCACGAGAGGCCGCCCATCAGGACAACAACGCCCACCAGCTGGACAACGGTTTTCTGCGGCCCCTGCAGCGCCATCAGTTCTGCTCTCCCTGGGCGTCCGGGAATTTGAAAGTGGCCGAGGTCACCTTGACCATGGTCAGCGCCATCACCAGCACCACAAAGGCGCCCAGCAGGATGCCGACCCCTTTGTTGAGGCCAGAGCGGCGCTTGTGGATCTCATGTTCTTTGCGCAAAGCCATCTTACCAGCCTCCCAGTCCGTAGGGCTTCAGCAAAGCTTCCGCCAGGATCGCACCGAAATGCAGGAACAGGTACAGCAGCGACAGTTTGAAGAAGCTCCGTTCGACCTTGAAGTTGTCCGCCTCGGAGTCGTCTTCATCGCGGCGGGTTATCTTCCAGGCGCCGTGCAGGAACAGCGCGTTCATGACCAGCGCCGCGGCCAGATACAGCGGGCCGCCGATACCCGAGAACGCGGTGCCAACGGCCAGAACAGCCAGCAGCGCAGTGTAAACCAGGATATGGACGCGGGTGGCGCGGCGGCCGTGGGTCACGGTCAGCATCGGCACGCCGGCATCGTCATAGTCCGAGCGCATGAACAGCGCCAGCGCCCAGAAATGCGGCGGCGTCCACATGAAGGTGAGCAGGAACATCAGCCAGGGCTCAACCGACATGGTGCCGGTGGCGGCGATCCAGCCGATCACCGGCGGGAAAGCCCCCGCAGCGCCGCCGATCACGATATTCTGCGGCGTCGCGCGCTTGAGCCACATGGTGTAGACCACCACGTAAAAGAAAATGGTGAAGGCCAGGAAGGCGCCGGCAAAAACATTGGCGGCCAGCGCCAGCATGATCACCGACAGGCCCGACAGCGCCAGACCCAGCGCCAGCGCCTCGCCCGGCTCGACCTTGCCGGCCGGGATCGGGCGGCCCCGGGTGCGCTTCATCACCTTGTCGATATCGGCGTCCCACCACATGTTGAGCGCACCGGAGGCACCGCCGCCGATGGCGATGAACAGGATGGCACAAAAGCCGATGACGGGATGCACACCCACTGGCGCCGCCAGCAGCCCGACCAAAGCGGTGAACACCACCAGCGACATGACACGGGGTTTCAGCAGGGCGAAGTAATCGCCGAAACTGGCCTCGTCCTCATATGCCCGGCTTGCGTTGATGCTTGCGTCGCTCATCTTGGGTCCTTTGGCAGCAACAGGTGCGCAAAGCTGCGCACCCTGGTCTTTTCACTATACCCTATGAAGCTCCCTCAAGCTTCACAAAGCCAGTTCTCAGTTGGAGGCGACCTGGTAGGCCTGCGGCAGACCCGCGTATTCTGCCTTGGCGCCTTCCAGCCAGGCGTCGTATTCTTCCTGGGTCACGACCTTCACGGTGATCGGCATATAGGCGTGGTCCTTGCCGCACAGCTCAGAGCACTGGCCGAAATAGATGCCTTCTTTACCTTCGTCGACGTTGAACCACAGTTCCGCCAGACGGCCGGGAACCGCATCCTGCTTCACGCCAAAGGCCGGGATGGTCCAAGAGTGGATCACGTCAGCCGCCGTCACCTGCATCACAACAGTCTTGCCCGAGGGCACCACAACTGCCGTGTCGGTGGCCAGCAGCCACTCGTCTTCGGCATAGCCGTTTGCAGCCAGTTCTTCTTTCGGCAGCAGGAAGCTCTCAAAACCAAATTCGTGGTCAGTGTATTCATAGCCCCAGTACCACTGGTAGCCAGTCACTTTGATGGTGATGTCGGCCTTTGGGATTTCCTGCTGGGCAAACAACTGCGGCAGCGAGAAGGAACCGATGAACACCAGCACCAGGATCGGGATAATGGTCCAGGCGATCTCAACCGGGGTGTGGTGGGTGAACTTGGCCGGGGTCGGATTGGCGCGCTTGTTAAAGCGGACAATAGCGTACAGCATCAGGCCGGCAACAAAAACACAGATCACGGTAATGATCACCAGGATCATGTAATCCAGTTTCTGCAAGCCATCCGCCAGCGAGGTCGCCGCCGGCTGGAAGTTCAGGCCGCCGTCAACCGGCTTGCCAATGGTTTTCAGACCTTCTTGCGCCATTGCCGGAAGGCTTGAAAGGCCGGCGAAAAGGCCCGAAAGCATCAAAGCGTTTTTCATGTTCTGTCCTGATCGGTTGATCGCATTGTTCCTGCGGCAGCACGAAATGCGGGGGAATCGATTGATTCCCACAAAACGCACCTGCCCCGTTGTCTTTGACGCTGGTTAAAATCATATTCGGGGACACAGATAAAGAGGCAGCCAAGCGTCAAACCGTCGCTTTCTTGATTTAGATCAAAAAAATCCGAGGACCGTGCCATGGAAAACCCAGCCTTCCGTCCCTTTGAAACCGCGCTCCCCGAGGATGAGGCCCTCGCCAGCTTGCGCGATGCGCTGAATGGTGCGGAGGATGGCGAGATCTTTGCAGAGCGCCGCAAATCCGAAGCGCTGTCCTTTGATGACGGGCGGCTGCGCAGCGCCAGTTATGATGCCTCCGAAGGCTTTGGCCTGCGGGCGGTGAACGGTGATGTGGCCGGATATGCACATTCCACCGATGTCTCCATTGCGTCACTGAAGCGGGCGGCGGAAACGGCCAAGCTGGCGGTTGGCGAGGGAGGCGGCACCTATTCGGATGCGCCGCAGGCGACCAATGCCAAGCTGTACACCGATGCCGACCCGATCAGCGCCATGCCGTTCCCGGTGAAGGTAGAAACCCTGCGCGATGTTGATGCCTATGCGCGTGATCTGGATCAGCGCGTTGTGCAGGTATCCGCGTCTTTGGCCGCCTCGCTGCAGGAAGTGGAGATCCTGCGGGCGGACGGAACGCGTGTGTGCGATATCCGCCCGATGGCACGGTTCAACGTTTCGGTGATCGTCGAAAAAGACGGCCGCCGCGAAGGCGGCTCGACCGGGGGCGGCGGGCGGCTGGGGCTTGACGGGCTGGTCGATCCTGAACATTGGCAGGCCCAGGTGCAGGAGGCGCTGCGGATCGCATTGGTCAACCTGGATGCGGTCCCTGCCCCGGCGGGCGAAATGGATGTTGTGCTTGGCCCCGGCTGGCCCGGCATCCTGCTGCACGAGGCCATCGGCCACGGGCTGGAAGGCGACTTTAACCGCAAAGGCTCCTCGGCCTTCGCCGGCCTGATGGGCCAGCAGATTGCCGCCAAGGGGGTCACCGTGCTGGATGACGGCACCATTCCCGACCGGCGCGGTTCGATCACTGTGGATGACGAGGGCACCCCCAGCCAGAAAACGACGCTGATCAAGGACGGCGTGCTGGTCGGCTTCATGCAGGACCGCCAGAACGCGCGGCTGATGGGGGTCTCTCCTACCGGCAACGGGCGGCGCCAAAGCTACGCCCACGCGCCGATGCCGCGGATGACCAATACCTATATGCTCGGCGGCGAGGCTGATCCGGGCGATCTGGTGGCGGGAATCAAGGACGGCATCTGGGCTGTGGGCTTCGGCGGCGGCCAGGTGGACATTACCAATGGCAAGTTCGTGTTCTCCTGCACCGAGGCCTATAGAGTTAAGGACGGCAAGGTCGGCGCACCGGTCAAGGGTGCCACGCTGATCGGCGACGGCGCCACCGCGCTGAAACAGATTCGCGGGCTTGGCAACGACATGGCGCTGGACCCCGGCATGGGCAATTGCGGCAAGGCGGGCCAATGGGTGCCGGTCGGCGTCGGCCAGCCTTCGGTGCTAATGGGCGGCCTGACGGTGGGCGGCTCAGCGGCCTAAGGCAGCGCAAAATTTCGATAAATCCATGTTTTGTCCCTGAAAAACCGGGCCGGAAGCCAATGTTTCCGGCCCGGTCCGCTGTCAGGCACACCGCCGCCGCCCGCCGGTGAACTGCATTTTTCCATTTAATCTGGCTGCTTAGGATAATTTTCGGGAAATTGGCCAAAAACATTCTGACGTTCACCACCTGTTAACCCCCTTAAGGTTAATTCTGGTTCTGCAAACAGGCGGAGCTGCGGATGACTGAAGAAGCACATTCTTCCACTCACCCCCCACTCCCACCCACCACGGAAGATACCCGGTTTTCCTGGCTTCGCCTTTTGCGCTCTAAACGGGTCGGCCCGGTGACCTTCCACCGGCTGCTCGCCGAATATGGTTCAGCGCAGAACGCGCTGGATGCGTTGCCCGAAGTGGCACGTTCCGCAGGTATCAAAGGGTATGAAACATGCCCTGCCAATGCGGTAGACGCTGAAATTAGGACCGCAAAAGCCGCCAAAGCGCGGCTTTTGTGCTTTTCTGATCCCGAATACCCCGAACTCCTCAGGAGCCTGAAAGATGCGCCGCCGCTGTTGTGGGCTATCGGCAACCTTGCCGCGCTGCAGCGTCCGATGATTTCCATGGTCGGCGCCCGCAACGCTTCCTCCCTGGGGCTGCGCATGGCCAGATCGCTGGCGCAAAACCTGGGTGAGGCGGGCTATACCGTCGTCTCCGGCATGGCCCGCGGCATCGACACCGCCGCGCATCAGTCAGCGTTGCAAACAGGAACAATTGCCATTCTGGCTGGCGGCGCCGATGTGATCTATCCGGCAGAAAATGCACGGCTTGCCGAAGACATTACCGGAACCGGGCTGCGCCTGTCAGAGCAGCCCATGGGCAAGACACCGCAGGCCCGGGACTTTCCCAAACGCAACCGGATCATTGCCGGCATGGCCCGCGCCGTTGTGGTGGTGGAGGCGGCCGCCAAATCCGGCAGCCTGATCACCGCAAGGGATGCGCTGGATTACGGGCGCGAGGTTCTGGCGGTGCCCGGCCATCCCTTTGATGCGCGCAGTTCGGGCTGCAACAGGCTGATCCGTGACGGCGCTATGCTGATCCGCAATGCTGCCGACGTGCTGGAGGCGCTGCCGCCGCAAAGCCAGTCTCAGGAAGATGCGCCTGCAGCCGAAAACCCGCAACAAGCCCTGGCCGGCCTGCCGCCGCCGCCGCCAGAACGGCGCAATCTGGCACAAACCAATGCCCTGCATCAGCAGATCCTCGGCAGACTAGGCCCCTCCCCCACGTCTGAGACCGACCTGCTGCGCGATCTCTCCTTGCCGCCGCAGCAGCTGGCCCCCGCGCTGACCGATCTGGAGCTTGAAGGCGCAATCCGGCGCCAGCCGGGCGGGCTGCTGTCCAAGGCCTTTCCCGAGGAAAAAGACTGACCCTGCGCGCATCGTTTTGCCCCTGCCCGCCTCCCCCGGACTGCAGGAACAGGCTGCCGTGAACCGTTGGAATACTACCGTTAACGGCCTGTTCCCGGCCCCGCCCATTGAACCTGGATTGACAATCTCCCCTTGCGCCCCACATCCTGCGCCGCCATAGAACCCGCAGAAGCGGTCCGAAGAGGTTACAGAATTTATGCCAGTAGTCGTTGTCGAATCCCCGGCCAAAGCAAAGACAATCAACAAATATCTTGGCTCCAACTATACGGTTCTGGCGTCTTACGGGCATGTGCGCGACCTGCCGGCCAAGGATGGTTCGGTTGATACCGAGGCCGATTTCGGCATGACCTGGGAGGTCGGTAATGATTCCCGCAAGCACGTCAAGGCAATCGCCGACGCGCTGAAAGAGGACAATGCGCTGATTCTCGCCACTGACCCTGACCGCGAGGGAGAGGCGATCAGCTGGCACTTGCAGGAGGCGCTGACCAAACGGCGTTCGATCAAGAAAGACACCGCGGTCAGCCGGGTGACCTTCAACGCGATCACCAAGGAAGCGGTGACCGAAGCGATGCAGAACCCGCGCGAAGTCGACATGCCGCTGGTCGAAGCCTATCTGGCCCGCCGCGCGCTGGACTATCTGGTGGGTTTCAACCTGTCGCCGGTTCTGTGGCGCAAGCTGCCGGGCGCGCGGTCCGCAGGCCGGGTGCAATCCGTTTGCCTGCGCCTGATCGTCGAGCGCGAGATGGAGATCGAAGCCTTCAACGCGCAGGAATACTGGTCGGTGCGGGCTCAGATGGCGACCCCGCGCGGCCAGGAGTTCGAAGCCCGCCTGACGGTGCTGGGCGGCGACAAGCTGGACAAATACAGCCTGAAGACTTCCACCGCTGCCGAACTCGCAGTGCAGGCCGTGGCTTCGCGCCAGCTGTCGGTGCTGTCAGTCGAAGCAAAACCCGCGGCCCGCAACCCCTCTGCCCCGTTCATGACCTCGACCCTGCAGCAGGAAGCCAGCCGCAAGTTCGGCATGGGCGCCCGCCAGACCATGAACGCCGCGCAGCGCCTGTATGAGGCGGGCCACATCACCTATATGCGGACCGATGGCATCGACATGGCGCCCGAGGCAGTGCAAGCCGCCCGTGCCGAGATCGAAACCCGCTACGGCGCTGAATATGTGCCCTCCTCGCCGCGGATCTATAAGAACAAGGCGAAGAACGCCCAGGAAGCGCACGAATGTATCCGCCCCACGGATATGAGCCGCGATGCGGCCAGCCTGAAAGTCACCGACGACGATCAGCGCAAGCTGTATGATCTGATCTGGAAGCGCACGCTGTCGTGCCAGATGGAAGGTGCCCGTCTGGAGCGCACCACCGTCGATATCGGCTCGGATGACAAACAGGTGGTGCTGCGCGCCACCGGCCAGGTGATGCTGTTTGACGGTTTCATGCGCGTCTATGAAGAAGGCCGCGATGATGTGGCTGACGAAGATGACAAGCGTCTGCCGCAGATCATGCAGGGCGAAGCACTGAAATTTGCGTCTTCGCTGGCCACCCAGGCTGACAAGGCCGGCAAAGAGGCCTCCGTGCTCTCAGAAGACGGCGCTGTGCTGGCGCTGCAGCACCACACTCAGCCGCCGCCGCGCTATACCGAGGCGACACTGGTCAAGCGGATGGAAGAGCTGGGCATCGGCCGCCCCTCGACCTATGCTTCCGTGATCACCACGATCCAGGACCGCGAATATGTCCGCAAGGACAAGAACCGCCTGTTCCCCGAGGACAAAGGCCGGATCGTCACCATATTCCTGCTGAATTTCTTCCGCAAATACGTCGGCTATGAATTCACCGCCAATCTGGAAGAAGAACTGGACGACGTCAGCGCCGGCCACGGCGACTACAAGGAATTGCTGGGCAAGTTCTGGCGCGATTTCTCGGCTGCCATTTCGGAAACCTCCGAGCTACGTATCACCGAAGTGCTGGATGTGCTGGACGCGGCACTTGCACCGCAGCTCTATCCGCCGCGCGAAGACGGCACCGACCCGCGCGTCTGCCCCAAATGCGGGGCGGGCCAGCTGCATCTGAAAACCTCGCGCACTGGCGGGTTTGTCGGCTGCGGCAATTACCCGGAATGCACCTACACCCGTCCCATCGCCGGCGAAGGCGCGGATGGCGACGAGCGCCTGCTCGGTATGGACGGTGAAGATGAGATCCATCTGAAAGCCGGCCGCTTTGGGCCCTATGTGCAGCGCGGCGAAGCAACGCCCGAGAACAAGAAGCCGCCGCGCGCCAGCCTGCCCAAGGGCTGGAGCAAGGACGATATGGACTTGGCAAAGGCGCTGACCCTGCTCAGCCTGCCGCGCCAGATCGGCGATCATCCCGAAGGCGGTGTGATTTCTTCGAACTTCGGCCGCTTCGGCCCCTATCTGATGCACCAGCTGCCGGAAGAGGAAAAACCGGTTTACGCCAACCTCAAGGATCCGAATGACGTCTTTGAAATCGGCATGAACCGGGCGGTGGAATTGCTGGCAGAAAAACGCGCCAACCCGGGCCGCCGTGGCAGCCGGGCTGCAGCCAAACCGCTGAAGGAGCTGGGGGATCACCCGGACAGCGGCGGTGCCATCAATATCATGGACGGGCGGTACGGGCCGTATGTCAAATGGGAGAAGGTCAACGCCACCCTGCCCAAGGACGTGGAGCCCAAGGACGTGACCATGGAGATGGCGATGGAGCTGATTGCGGAAAAATCCGCAAAAGGCGGCAAGAAGAAAACCGCGGCCAAGAAAAAGGCAGCCCCAAAAAAGGCCGCCGCCAAAGACTGACACCCAGCGGCATGGATCTAGACGGGGCGCTCCCGCCGGTTCCAGGCACATTGACATGCGCCCTCACCGTTGGGCCCGGCGCCGCTAACGCGGCGCGGGCCATGTCGCGCGCGCTTCCTTCTCTGTTCTGCAGCGGGTCAAGGGCGGCTCTGCCGCCGCGTCAGCGGCTTGCCCTTGACCCGCTGCAGAACAGATACACTCTCGCGAACGACGTGTGTGGGTGGCGCCTGCATTGCAAGCGTTTTCTGCAGTGATCGCGGCGGTCTGTCAGTACCGTCGTGTGTCCGGCCTGTTTACGCAGCCAGTGTTGAGGGCTGCTGGCCTTCCCTCTCGGCGAT